>JAEUJR010000686.1 GCA_016793585.1 Archangium sp. | reverse complement strand
CTACATGCTGGAGCTCTACCGCCAGCCTGACCGCAACCAGGAGCAGCGCCTCACCTACCGCATCGACCCCGTCCTCCAGGACCTGTGGACCATCGGCGTCATCGACGGCATCAACCAGCACCTCAACGTGATGAGCGTGCCCCCGTTCGGTCTCTTCATGTTCCGCACCCTGCGCACCACGGGCGCTCGCTGGGACGTCATCAGCGAAGGTGACGACTTCGACGCGCTCACCGCCGCGGGCCGCGCCAAGTACCAGGACCTCTACAGCTCGCGTCTGGGCGCGCAGGACTTCGCCACCATGCCGCGCGGTCTGGGGCGCCGTATGTACAGCCGCTACGACTTCAAGAGCGGCTTCGGCTTCTTCCAGCGCATGAGCGAGGCCGGTCACTACAACGACCAGGTCGGCGCCATGTTCGCCGCCGTCATTCCCCAGATCGACGTGCAGGGCCTCGACACCGACTCTGACCAGAACCGGTTCAACGTGCCCTACTACCTGCTCTTCAAGGACGAGATGACCGACACCTTCGGCGCGCTCTGGGGCAACGACGAACTCAAGGTTCGCCCGACGGCCTTCAAGCGCACGAACGACCGCGGTGAGATCACCGACGAGCTCGGCCTCTTCTGGCGCGTGTACGTCAACGGCTCCGACATCTTCGCGAACTTCAACTACCCGCCGCAGCAGCCGGGTCGTTGCACGGGCAACAACCGGCCGCCGACCTGCTTCACCTCTGGCCAGAACCCCGCGCCCGCGAACATTCAGCTCACGTGGACCAGCCGCATCTACTCGCTGTTCCTCGGCATGGCGCTCTTCCGCACCAACTTCGATCTCGACTACGCGAAGACGAACCAGGTCTACCGCGTGGGTGGCAACGAAGACTTCACCGTGGCGCCGGGCTACGAGATGGTCGAAGTGCCCGACGTGACGACGGGTGCTCGCTACGTCGCCGTGCGGCCGACCTGTGCCGTTGGTCAGACCTGCCCTGACACTGCAGCGACCTCACTCATTCGCCACACCCAGGACATCCTCCTGATGGTTCAGGATCCCGGCCGTTGCCCCATTCCGGACTACCTGACGATTCAGGGCTACGGCTGCCTCGCGGCCGAGCAGGCCAACAACCCCCGCATCATCGAAGACCGCCGCCGCTTCTGGACGGAGATCTTCCGCGATGCCGTTCGTGACCTCGACATGGCCCGCTCGTTCTACGGCGCCTACGGAAGGGCGTTCTGACCATGACCGCACGGAACTTTTTCGGAGACACCATGAAGCCCTCGTTCCGCACCCTGTTCGCAGCCTGCGCCGTCTTCGTGGCGGTGGGCTGCTCGCAGCCTGAACTCATCGACCGCACGCAGCCGAACTACGTCAAGAAGACCGACCTGCTCGACGGCCAGTGGTACATCAAGGAGACGATCGTCGACCTGCCCAAGACGCCGGGCGCTCCTGGCGTCATCGGCTCGGGCGGCAAGCTCGAGAAGATTCGGTGGGAAGTTCAGGAGAACATGCTGGTCGGCTACCGCTCGTACGAAGTGGTGCCCGGCGCTGACCCGCGCGTCGACCCCGTGAAGTCGAAGATCGGCGACGTTCGCCTGCGTGACGGCAAGCCCTTCAAGGGCAACCCGGTCTACGCGTACCCCATCGTGAGCCACTTCGATCGCCAGCGTCAGTACAACGCGGCGACCGGCGAAGTGAGCAACGTGCTGGTCGAAGACACCCAGGATCGCCCCTGGTACCAGCGCGAGTTCATGCGCGTGGACTGGTCGAGCAACCAGATCCTCAACTACCAGAGCGCGACGGGCCCGTTCGACTTCGCCGCGGGCATGCTCAAGACCCGCGTCGTCACCGACCAGGATCAGGCCGCGCACAACGAGTCGATGGTCTACGCGTGCAGCAACGGCGTGCAGGGCAAGAACTCGACGCTCAAGTGCGACGATGGCGCGAAGCTGTCGTACCTCGACTTCACCACCCAGGCGATCGTCGATCCTCCTGCTGTCGACTACCCGGGCTACGGCCGTCTGCCGTACTGCCTCTTCAACCCGACCGTCGACTGCGAGAGCTCGAACATGAAGATCCGCACGTCGATCATGAAGGTCGACGAGGCGCGGGTCGATGACTACGAGCCGCTGACCTACACCGACAAGATGATGGTGAAGTTCGGCTTCTTCCGCAACGAGCTCTACACCTACAACAAGGATCGCTACTTCACGTACACGGGCCAGCAGTTCTTCGCGATGCGCCACAACATCTGGCTCAAGTCGAAGGAGCTCGTGAAGGACGGTCAGGGCAAGCAGGTCGTCGACCCCGTCAGCGGCCGCCCTCAGTACAAGACCATTCCCGTCACCCAGCGCCAGGTGCGCCCGGTCGTCTACTACATGACCGACAACACCCCGCGTGAGCTCTGGGGCGCTGCGGCGCAGCGTCACGCCGAGAAGGACGGTTTCGAGAAGAAGAACACCATCGAAGCCTCGTGGGACCGCGCGTTCCGCAAGGCCGTCGCCGTGCCTCGCGGCCTCGAGTGGAACGACCCGTCGATGCCGCAGATGTTCTACGTCTGCGAGTCGCCCGTGCAGGACGGCGCGCCTGCGGCCTGCGGCAAGCCCGGCACGTACGCGCGCCTCGGCGACCTCCGCTACCACATGGCCCCGTACGTCGATCAGAACGCCGGCGGTCTGCTCGGCCTCGGTCCGTCCGCGATGGACCCCGAGACGGGCGAAGTCGTCAACGCCGTCGCCAACGTCTACGGCGCGGGCCTCGACACGTGGGCGGGCTCGTCGGCCCAGCTCATCGACGTCGTGAACGGTGAGGTGAGCCTCTCCGAGCTCGTCAGCGGCAAGGACATCAGGGACTATGTCTTCGCGAACCTGAACGCCACCGACCCGCGCCGTCCCCGCACGGGCCCGTTCACCGCGCAGCAGCCCCTCATCTCCGACCCGAGCCGTCCCAACGGCTCCTTCGCCAAGCCCACGGGCCGTCTCGCCGACCTGCTCAACACCTGGAAGCAGCAGGGCAACATGCCGCTGCTCAAGGGCGACCGGAAGGCCACCGTGGCGCAGCTGCTGAAGGACAACCCGGCGCTGGAAGACACCCTCATCAACCTGCCTGAAGTGCGCGTCGCGGTGCTCGGCCACATTCCGAACCGCGCCTTCTCGCAGCGTCTCGAGAGCGACTCGGCTTTCTACCGTGAGGTCGCCCGCAACATTCTCATGGGCATCGACCCCGTCGAGGAGGCGCGAACGAAGGCCAAGCGCATGGTCGACCCCACGGTCGGCTGCTTCTACGAGTTCTCGTACTCCGACGAGGACTACATCGGCGTCGCCAAGCGCAAGCTCGCGCTTCAGAACTCGCTCATCTCGAAGTTCAAGACGCAGGGCAACGCGGGCTGTGCGAACGCTTCGGCCTGCACCGATGCCGAGGCCAAGAAGCTCGCGAAGGCGGAGGTCTACAACGACCTGCGCCGTGAGGCCTACCGCTCGGTCACCGAGCACGAGATCGGCCACACGCTCGGCCTGATGCACAACTTCATCGCCTCGGC
>JAEUJR010000980.1 GCA_016793585.1 Archangium sp. | reverse complement strand
GACATCGAGGCGGTGGCGAGCGCGTTCTCGGCGTGCCGCTTCGGTTTTCAGCAGGCGCTGCGCGAGTGGCCTGACAACGACGGCGCGCGTGTGGGCCTGGGCACCGCCATCGAGGCGATGGTGCGCTTCGAGCTGGCCCGTGGTTCGCCTCGCGCAGCGCAGGTGCACCTCGCCGAGCTCGGAGCCGCCAACGACACGCTCACCGCCGAGGTCGCGCGCGCGGTGGAGGAGGAAGAAGCACGCAAGACGCGGCTCCACTCGCTCGAGCTCGCGATGGATCCACGCACGGGCAGCACGCCGCGTTTCCTCGCCGCTGCCATTCTCGGCGTCATCTGGGTCGTGATGCCGATGATGGGCACCTTCAGCGTGCAGCGGCTGCCGCAGTTCGAAGGCGTGCTGTCGGTGCCGATGGCGTTCGTCTCGGGCCTCGTGCTGCTCGCGGTGAGAACCCGCTTCCGTGCGTCGCTCACGCCGCTCAACCGACAGCTCTCGGCGGTGCTCATCTTCGCGTGGCTCGTGCAGGCCGTCGGCCTGAGCGCGTGGGTGCTCCTGACGGGCCGCGCGGGCTTCAACTCGGGGCCGATGCTCATGGGCTACTGGGGCTTCGTGACGGGCCTCATCACCGTGTCGATGTTGAAGCAGGCCTGGCCCATTCCCCTCGCGTACCTGGGCGCGCTGGTGATGGTGCTGAAGTTCCCCGAGACGCGCTTCATCTGGCAGACGCTCACGAACCTCGCCGTGGTGCTGACGTTGTTCGCGCTGTGGCGACGCAGCCGGTGACTGCGCTCACGTCACCAACGCGTGCGGGTTGGCGCCGAACGGCCGCGACGTCACGCCCGCGAGCTCGGCCACCAGCGACCACAGCCCGGCGATGCCCGGAGTCCCCGGGGGCATCGCGAGCTTCCCGCCGCGGCTGAACGCGGGCCCGGTGTTGCCAGGCTTCACGCGCGGCCCGAACACCGCCGCCGACAGGCACGTCGCGTGGTCACTCAAGAACGGGTCGCGGCCGAACTCTCCCAGCACCAGCGTCGTCACCTCGGTGTCGTTCATCGCCAGCGTGCGCTCGAGAAACTTCGCCAGGTGCGCCGTCGTGCGGCGCTTGAACATCGCGCGGGCACACGCGCCCGAGCTGTCGCCGTGCGTGTCCCACCCGGCTTCACCGCAGCCCTGGTCGGGCGTCGGCGTGACGATGGCGACTGGCGTGCCGCCTTGAATGACGAGCTCGGCCGCCGCGAACTGCGCCGCATCGGAGTCGACGACGGTGCGCGTCGGGTCCAACCCGTAGGCCGAAGCGATGGAGCTCCAGTCGAGCGGGCGAACCGGCTGCTCGAGCGCACCGATGAGGCTGTCGAAGCCCGTGGCGTGCCCCGACAAGGTGCGCGGGTTTCGCTCGATGAGTGGCTTCGACACGCTCCACGACATGCGCAGGCTCTTCGCCATCGCTTGACGGTTCGGCTCTCCTGGCCGGTTCGCGCCCACCATGACGTCGAGCGCGGGCTGCACGTCTGACACCTTCGTCAACGAGGCTCCCGGCACCGGCGCCGCGCGAACGTTCGACGAGAACGAGCCCAGCAGCGCGCACTTGAGCGCCGCGTTCGACTGCATCGCCGCCGCGATGGTGAGTGGGTAGCTCGAGGTGCCGGTGAAGATGGCCGACTGCGCCGGGTCGTGCGCGGTGATGCCGTGCCCCACGCCCACCACCGCCAACCGCTGGAGCGCCGCAGTCGGCACATCACCGAGCGACACCTTGTCGACGAACAGCCCGGTGCCAGTCGGCAGCATCGAGTCGGGCGTCGTCGTGAAGTTCCCCATCAGCGTGTTCGGCGTCACGTGCAGCGCGTTGAAGCCGCCGTGAAAGAAGACGATGGCCAGGGCCTTGCGTTTCGTCTGCTCCGCGCGCGCCGGCAGGGCAGCGCCCGCAACCAACGCAGCAGCGCCACCCAGCAGACCTCGACGCGAGAGTGGCTTCATTGGGTGATGGCTCCCGAGCTGGTGAGGAGCGCCGCGCAGACGTAGGCCCAGCGCTCCTGCGGGGTGGTGGCGAAGGCGGCGGTCTCGTTCACCGCGAAGTCGGCGCACGCAGCGACCTGCTCAGCCGAAGGAACCAGCTTCCAGAAGCGGCGCATCATGCTCTCGCAGCGGCGCGCGCCAGACTCCGGCGTCGGCACCGCGAGGAAGTCGGCGAACGGCTGCGCGTTCTTCGGGTCGATGACGAACGCGGTGCGCTCGAGCTGGCCGACGGGCGGCGACTTCAGCAGCCGGCTGCACATGAGGAAGCCGAGGCGGAACTGGGAGTACAGCTCGAGCGCTCCCATCGGCGGGCTCGTGTACGCGTACTCGGCACCGCCACGGCTGCGCACCGGCACCAACGCAGTCGGCGCGAGCCCGTCGGAGGCCAGGTAGTACCCGAGCTTCTGGTTCATGTCGGCGCCCCACGCGGCGGTCGTCTCCCAGGTGCGCGTCTGGCGGCGGTCGAGGTCGAAGGCGGCGTCGGTGCGGCCTGCCTCGAGCACCTGCCCGTCGAGCCCGCGAAACGTTCGCGCCATGCCGACGCCTTCACACTTCGCGGTCGCGTACTGCGGCCCATCGACGTGCGTGACAGTGGGCCCGCTCGGGTTCGGGTCGACCGACTCGGGCACGGGGCGCGACCCGACGATGGTGCCTTCACACGCGGCGAGCAGCAGCACGAGCCAGGTCGCCTTCATCGGCAGTAGTCGGGGTGACGGACCATGCCCATCACCGCGCCTTGAATGGTGCCCTCGGCCTCGAAGCCCGCCACGCACGCGTCGAACACCGGCGCGTCACACGTCGACTCGCTCCGGCCGTACATGAACTCGAAGACGAGTCGGCAGGTGTTGAAGGTGAACTGCTCGGAGGAGATGAGCAGGTTCACCAGCTCTTCGTCGGAGCTCACCGTGTGGCCCCACAGCTGCTGCGGCCCGTCGGTCGGCGGCGTGAACGTCATCATCGCGCCCGAGCCCTGCCGACGCGTGAGCACGCGGGCGACGGTGTCGAGCGGGTACGGCCCCGTGAAGTGACAGCCCGTGCACCCCGGCGCCGCGCGACCCGTCGCAGACGAATCAGGCACCGACGTGTTGTTCGCCGCGGCCGTCAGCTTGATGCCGAGCGTGTTGTTGAGAATGCGGTAGGCCGTCGACAGCTTGTAGCCCTGCGCTTCGTTGCCCGCGTTCACCTCGAGCCACTTCTTCGTGCGGAAGTAGCCAAGCCCCGTGTCGCTGGGAATGACGGTGAAGCGGCCCTCGACCGGGTCGAGGTCGAAGCGGCCGACGAACGTCTGACGCCACGGCAGCCGTTTGCCGAGCACATAGCGGGCGATGAGGTACGGCGCGTTTCGTTCTTTCGAGGTCGACTGGTCGCGCTGCCACTTCGCGTTCACGAACGCGGCGAAGCGCTGGGGAAAGACGTCGAAGTACATCTCGTCGCCGAAGAAGTGCGCGACCCACTCTGGCTTGAACTGCGCAGGCGGAACGGGCCCGTAGTACGGCGCGCCGCTCGGCAGGTCGGTGGGAATGCGGAACGACGAGGTGCCCAGCATCGACAGCGCCGTGCGCTCCCAGCAGCGCCGAACCTCGAGCGCCTGTTGCGTCGCCGTGTCGAAGTCCTGCCCCCACGAGAGGAGCGGCCACAGCACCATGACGACACACCACGGGCGCACGTGCTGAATGCCGCGACGTCGCGCCACCCTTCCGCGAAATCGTCGGCTCGGGTCTTTTGTCGGGATTCAA
>JAEUJR010000922.1 GCA_016793585.1 Archangium sp. | reverse complement strand
GACTACACGCGGGTCGTCGAGCAGCTCGGGCTGGCTCAGCGCATGTCGACGGTGATCGGCCTCGAGACCACCGGCCACATTCCGTTCCTCTTCATTCCCAACTCGTCGTTCCCGCTCGTCATCGGGCACTACAACATGTGGCCGCTCAAGTACGACCCGTCGCTGCCGCGCAACGGTGGGCCGTACGACGAGCTCGTCGAGCCGGGCATGTTATTCGAGCGCACGAAGCCGCTGTTCACCGGCACGCCCGTCATCGAGCTCAACCACCCGTGGGCCGTCGCCGAGTTCGGGCGCGATCTCGGGTTCCCCCGCGCGCTCGCGATGGATCTTCGCAAGGACCTGCCAGCCGCCGACGACGGCACCAACCTGGGCATCTACGTGCGCACGCCTGCGGGCGCGACCTTCGCCAACAACGGGCACCACGCGCAGGAGGTGATGAACGGCTCCGACAACGGGCTGTTCCTGCAGTACCGCGCCTTCTGGTGGTACGTGCTCAACCAGGGGCAGAAGAAGATCGGCACCGCGAACTCCGACTCGCACAGCCTCACCGACAACACGGTCGGCATGCCGTTCAACCTCGTCACCGCGGCCACCCAGCCCGGGCCGACGTTCGACGTGAACACCCTCAACCGCGCGGTGCTCGACGGCCGCAGCCTCGGCTCGAACGGCCCGGTGATCGAAGCCACCATCGAAGACTCGACGGGCACCGCGCGCTCGTTCGGCACGGCGACGTTCACCCCGAAGGCCGACGCGAAGGTGAAGGTGAAGGTCAGCTCGGCGCCGTGGGTTCCCGTTCAAGAGGTGCGGTTCGTCGTGAACGGGCAGATCGTCAAGACGGTGAAAGAGACGACGCTGCCCACCGACCCGTTCGCGAGCAGCGGCTCCTTCGTTCGTTACGAGGGAGAGATTGCGCTGAACGAGCTGCTCGCCGGCGTGACGGGTGACGCGTGGCTGTCGATCGAGGCTGGCAGGCCGCTGCTGCCCTCTGCCGATCTGGGCGGCGGGCAAGGTGGCGCGCTCGACGGCGTTCCCGACACCACCGACAACAACGGCGACGGCGTGGCCGACGCGAAGGACGTGGCAGAAGGTGGAAAAATCGGGCCGCTCGCTGATCCCCCGCAGCCGAAAGAAGGCGAGACGGGCTTCGACTTCGCGAACATCACGCTGGGGTACCCGCTGGCGTTCACCAACCCGTTCTTCCTCGACCGCACCGGTGACGGCCAGTTCTCGGCGCCCGGCGCGAAGGGAGGCCGCTGATGCGTTCGATCATGCTGATGGCGCTCGTCTCGACGACAGCGCTGGCCCAGGAAGTGTCGCAACCGGTGGCTGACGTGACGCCGCGTGGCGGGTGCGTGGCGGAGGACTCGCGCGGGTTGCCCGAAGGCCCGCTCGGCGTCGGCTACGTCGAGGCCGATCTCGCGGTCGGCCGTCGCCCCTGCCCTCGCACCGAAGCCGGCCTGGCCGTGCGGGGCGCGGGCATCATCGACACGCCGAACTTCTACGGAAACGTCGGTGCCCAGGGCGTGCTGTTCGGGTCGTGGGCGGTTCGGCCACGCACCGAGCTCTTCGCCTCGCTCGAGGCGGTGAGCTTCGGCTTCACGCAGAACGCCACGCTGACGAAGACCGAGATCACGCTCGGCCACATGACGGCTGGGGTCTCGCAGGTGCTGTACGACACCGAGCGGCTGACCGGCGCGTTCACGGGCCGGGTGCTGCTGCCGACGTCGTTCGAGCTTCCGGGCATGCGGCTGGTCGGCGCGGAAGTCGGGCACGCGGTGAGCTGGCGGCCGAAGACGTGGCTCGAGGTGCATGGCGCGGCGAGCGTCGATCTCACGCTCGGGCTCGGCGCGGCGCGCAGTGATCCCCGCGTCGGGGGCTTCGCCGTCATCGGAGCGATGTGGCAGCCGACGACGTGGTTCGGCTTCGTGCTCGACGTGAATGGGCGGGTTGGGCGCGTGAGCTACCTGGCGCCGACGGCGGGAGCGCGCTTCCGCATCTCGTCGTTCGGCATCGAGGTCGGCGGCAGTCTTCCCATCGTCGGAAACGATCGGCACGACTTCGTGGCGAGCCTGCGGTTCAGCTGGCGGTTCTGATGGCTGCGAGTCTGTACGGCGATCCGTCGGCGAAGCTCGAGCAAGCCCCCTGGCTGACGAAGCGTGGCGGCCCACGGGTCGACTCGAGCCTGCTGCGCTTCGACTCGCGGGAAGACGTACGGGCGCTGTCGGTGCAGGCAAACGCGGAGCGCTCTGCGGCCGTCGAGCGGCTTCGGCTCAGCGTCGGGCGGCGGTGATGGCGGAACAGAACGATTC
>JAEUJR010000858.1 GCA_016793585.1 Archangium sp. | reverse complement strand
CCACCGCGCCGATCTGCATCAACACGGGCGTCTGTCTGAACGCCTTCGAGAACGCCTGGAGAATTCGGGTGCGTGCGCTGGCCGACGGCATCGGCGTGCCTGCGTTCGTGTATGCCCACTCCCCTGAGTCGCCGACGAAGCCGATGTCGACGTGATCCAGGCGGGGATCTCCGTCGTACCGTGCGCCGAGCGCTGCGACCGTTCGCTCCATGGCCTCGAGGAACTGCGGCGAGTCGTAGTCGGGGCTGAAGGAGCGTGCTCCGTCTCTTCGAGCGCCCCAGCTGCCGCCTTCGAGCCACTCGGGAACGCGCCGGGCCCCACCTTCTTCTGGCATCACGCGAAAGGCAAACCGCTGCCCGTCGGCCGTGGCGCGCTCGAGGGCGGCGTCGATCAGCTCGAAGCGCACCGCGCCCGCGGTTGGCTCGAGTTCGCTCCACCAGAAGCGGTCGTACCGAACCGGGGTGCGAGGGTGCTGCTCGATCGGCAGCGCCGAGCCGCTCGTGTGAAAGCTCGTGAAGCCATGGCGCGCGTCCGCCAGCACCGCGTTCGACTCGACGCCGCAGAACGTGTCGGGGCCCGCGACGCACGCAGGCAGCGAAGGCCTGCTCCACAGCGGGCCTGGCTCGAGTCGATGACCGACTGGCGCCTCGCGACAACCGAGCGCCAACGCGCCCAACCACAGCAGGTGCCTCACGCTCACCTCAAACGGACACCGCGGCGCCCGAAAACGGAAAACGTCACAGGCAGGGCACGTCAATCGTCACGCCGTCGAGAGACGGGGGAATGTCGGGCGAGATCTCGAGCGTGCGCGGCTTCTGCTTCTTCTTCGCGGGGCACACGTACCGAACGCCGACGGGCCCCGGAGGCAGCTCGACCGGAGCGCCGAGCGCGACCGTCGTGCCCGCGACGGTCACCTTCGTGCCGGCCTGCCCGCGGAACGTCACCTTCACGATCGACGGCGGTGGCGGCGCCGACACGGGCTCGACGGGCTTCGGCTTCTCGGCCACAGACTTCTGCGCGGGCTTCGGCTTCGCGGACGACGGCCAGAAGGCCCACGCGAGCAACGCGACCGCGATCACCCCCAACACGATGATGAAGCCCACCGCCATGCGCCGATTCCGCGTCACCTGGCTGTCTTCGAAGCTCGCCATGTCGACGGTGGCGATGTGATCTTCGATGTCGAACGACTCCTTCGCGCGCTTCTGCTGCGTCGACGTCTGACGCCGCGGCCGTGACGGGCGCTGCGGGCCCGGGCTCTGGGGAATGGGCAGCTCGTTCGCGGTTCGATCGTCTCGTTCGCGTGGATCGCGGGTGGGGCCAGTCACCTCGTCGGGAATGGGCGGCGGCGGGCGCCGTGTCGGAGGCACCAGCAGCTTCTGCGGCGGCGGCTGCGAGACGGTCGAGACCGAGGGGTCGCTCGGCACGTCGTTGATCGGCGGGTGCTCTCCAGTCGGCTCGAGGAACGCGACGACGTCACCCGTCTTCAGCTCGGTTGGCCCCGACAACGAGATGCGCGTCGGCCCGAACTCCATCGAGTCCTTCTCGAGCACGGGCGCGAGCGTGGGCTCGCTTCGGCCGAGGCTGGTGCGCCCGGGTTCGAACGAGGGGTCGATCGGCGGCAGCGTGGGCGACGAGAGGCTGGGGGCCTCGAACGGCGCGGTCGCGATCACGTCGCGCGAGGCCTTCGGCTTGATGGGCTCGGTGATCTGCGGCTCTTCGCGCACCGGCGGGCCGGGTTTCTCACCAGCCTTGCGGGGGCTCACCGCCCCGGGGATCGAGACCGTACGATCGTCGTCGTCGTCACCGAACTTCGGCAGCTTCTTCTTCGGCAGCGGCGGCGCCGGAATCGAGGGCTGGGCCTGCGTCTGCGCGTTCGGCGGCACGTACACGCTCGTGCGCTCGTCGTCGTCGCCGAAGAGATCGGCCATGTACTGCCCGACGTCGTCCTTCGTGGTGGGCGCCTCGACCTGAATGAAGCCGTCGAGCGCAGCGCGAATCTCTTCGGCCGACTGGTAGCGCTTGTCCCTGTCCTTCTCGAGGCAGCGCATGATGATGCGCGAGAGCGAGATCGGGTAGCCCGGCACGACCGTGTGCGGCGGCTCGGGGTCCTCCATTCGAATGGAGTAGATCACCGCCTCGGTGGTGTTCCGGTAGAACGGGCTCTTTCCGACGGTGAGCTCGTACAGCAGCGTGCCGAGCGCGAAGAGATCGGCGCGGTGATCGAGCCGGTCCTGGGTGAGCTGCTCGGGCGCGAGGTAGAGGAACTTGCCCTTGATGACGCCCGGCTTCGACCGGCTCATCCACGCGGTGGCCTTGGCGATGCCGAAGTCGACCAGCTTCACGTCGCCGCGGTAGCTGACCATGACGTTCTGCGGGCTGACGTCGCGGTGAATGATGCCCAGCGGCTTGCCGTCGGTGCCGGGCCGTTGATGGGCGTGGTGCAGGCCTTCGCAGAGCCGCGCGATCACCCACGCGCCGATGCCAGGCGGAATCGGAGACTCGCGCTCCTGCTCCTTCTGCAACACCTTGCGCAGGTCGATGCCGTCGACCCACTCCATCGAGATGAAGGTCGAGCCGTCGAGGCGGCCGAGCTCGAAGACCTCGACGATGTTCGGGTGGTGCAGCTGCGCCGCGATGCGCGCCTCGTCGAGGAACATCTTGAGGAACTCCACCTCCTCGGCGAGGTACGGAAGAATTCGCTTCAAGACGACCATGCGGTTCGAGCGCGCGTCCTTCGCGAGGTAGAGCTCGGCCATGCCACCGACAGCCAGCCGCTTCAGCAGCAGGTACGGGCCGTAGGGCACGGCGTTCTGAGGGCCTTCCGTGGCGATGCGTCACTCCCCTGCGTCGAGGGCTGAAGCCTAGCCTCCCATGGGCCCTTGCGTGATTTCGTTGACGGGTCGCGATGGGAGGGGCGCTGTGAAATGGTCCGCCCATGCCCCCGCTCTTCGCCCGCGTCGCGCTCGCGACCGTGTTGCTCGCTTTTCCCGCGTCGGCCCACTTCTGGCTCGAGGCCCCTCCCGCCACGTGGGATCAGGCCGCGCCCTATGGAGACCCGCAGAAGACCGCGCCCTGTGGGCCCACGGGCGCAGGCACACCGACGAACGCGGTCACCACCGTCACGGCGGGCGACCTGGTGTCGATTCGAATTCGCGAGACGATCTTCCACCCCGGGCACTATCGCGTCGCGCTCGGGCTCAACGGGCCCGGCGATCTTCCCGCCGCGCCCCCCGTCACGCCGACCGCGACCGACGCCTGCGCGAGCACGACGATTCAGTCGACGCCGGCGTTCCCCGTCATCGCCGATGGGCAGCTTCGCCACTCCACGCAGTTCGCGGGGGCGCAGACGTTCTCGGTGCGCATTCCAGAGAACGTGAGCTGCACGAACTGCACGCTGCAGGTGCTCGAGTTCATGTCGTCACATGGAGCGCCGTGCTTCTACTACCACTGCGCCACGCTCACGATTCTGCCCCGCGACGCAGGCAGCGCGCCGATCGACGCAGGCAGCACGCCCAACGACGCGGGCTCGACGAACGACGCGGGGAGCGGTGCGCCAGTCGCCGACGCGGGCCACGTGCATGAGGCCGATGGTGGCGTCGACCCGATGCAGCTGGGCGGCTGCGGCTGCACGTCGGGGAGCGCAGGGCCGTTGCTGCTGGTGCTGGCTGCGCTGTTCGCCTTCTCGCTGCGCCGGGCCTGAAGCGTCGAAAGGCTGGGCCGTTCGGGCGGCTCAGTACTTGTAGAAGCCCTCGCCCGACTTCTTCCCGACCTTGCCCGCGCGCACCATCTTCTTGAGCAGCTGCGGCGGCCTGAACGTCGCACTGCCGGTCTCTGCGTACAGGTACTCCGCGATGGCGAGGCGAACGTCGAGGCCGACGAGATCGCCCAGCTCGAGCGGGCCCATCGGGTGCCCGTAGCCGAGCTTCATGGCGCGATCGATGTCCTCTGCCGACGCGACGCCTTCTTCCAGCATGCGCGTGGCTTCGAGCCCGAGCGCCACCCCGAGCCGCGACGACGCGAAGCCCGGCGAGTCCTTCACGACGATCATCTCTTTGCCCAGCACCGCGCCGTACGCCTTCGCGCGCGTCACGGTCTCGTCGGTCGTCTGAAACGCACGCACCACCTCGAGCAGCTTCATGAGGTGCACGGGGTTGAAGAAGTGCAGGCCGACCACGCGGCCGGGGTTCGTCGCCGCGGCGGCGATCTCGGTGAGGCTGAGGGAGCTGGTGTTCGACGCGAGGATCGTGTCGCTCGGGCAGATCTCCGAGAGCTGCTTGAACAGCTCCTGCTTGAGGCTGAGCTTCTCGGGCGCGGCCTCGACGACGAGGTGACACTGCGAGAGCGACTCGAGGAAGTCGGCCGTCGAGATGCGGGCCAGCGTGGCGTCGCGCGCTTCGGGCGTGACCTTCTTCTTCTCGACGCCGATGGCCAGGTTCTTCTCGATCTTCGCGCGCCCCGCTTCGGCCGC
This sequence comes from Archangium sp., assembly GCA_016793585.1. Next base: position 8,145 of record JAEUJR010000858.1, on the reverse strand, counting down.
GGCCTTCGTCACGTCGTAGAGCACCACCTCGAAGCCGGCCTGCGCCGAGACGTGCGCGATGCCGTGGCCCATGGTGCCGGCGCCGATCACTCCCACTGCCTTCGCGTTGCTCATGCGGGCTCCTTCAGCCTTTGCGCTTCTTGTCGAGGAAGGCGGTCATACGCTCGCGCTTCTCGACCGAGTCGAAGAGCAGCGCCTGGGCCAGCCGCTCGACCGGCTCTGCGTGCTGCTGCCGCGCGAGCGCGTTGAGCGACACCTTCGCGACCTGCACGGCCAGCGGCGAGTTCTTCGAGATCTGCAGCGCGATGTCCTTCGCGATCGACAGCGCGTCGGAGTCGACGAGCCGCTCGAACAAGCCGTACGAGAACGCCTCTTCGGCGTCGAGCAGCCGGCCCGTGAAGATCAGCTCCTTCGCGTGCCCGAAGCCCACCACCCGCGGCAGCCGCCAGGTGCCACCAGCGCCCGGGAAGATGCCGAGTGAGACCTCGGGCATGCCCACCTTCGCCGTCTTCGACGCGACCCGCAGATCGCACGACAACGCCAGCTCGAGCCCGCCGCCCAGCGCGTAGCCGTCGATGGCGGCGATCACCGGCCGCGGAAAGTCTTCGACCTTCTGGAACAGGCGCTGGTTGATGCCGAAGAACGCCTCGCGGTGGGTGCGCTCCTTGAGCTCGGCGATGTCGGCGCCGCCCGCGAAGGCCTTGCCCCCGGCGCCAGAGAGCACGACGGCGCGCAGATCGTCACGCTCGGCCCAGGCGTCGAGCGTCGCGTGCAGCGCGTCGATGAGCTCACGATTGATCGCGTTGCGCACCTCGGGCCGGTTGAGCTCGAGGTGGCCGACTCCGTCGGTGATGGAGGCGTTGAGAACGCCCATCGGTCACTGCACCGAGCCCTGCAACTCGGTGCACTCGGTCGGGTACAGCACGTAGGTGAACTGGTTGTTCGCGAACGGCACCGAGCCGGCGTCGCGGGCGCTGCCGCAGTTCGAGTTCCCGATGCAGGGCGCGTGGGTGTACGTGTCCCAGATGCCGGTGAGGCCGTTGGGGAACGTCACCGTGCCACCGTCGGCGGCGATCGCACGCCAGTCACACCGCACCGAGCCGCCGTCGCGCGTCTCACCGAAGGTGAAGAAGTTGTCGACGAGAACGCCACCCGTGATCTCGAAACCGTTGTAGCCGCTGATGCCGCCGTCGACGCCGATGCGCGAAAGCGGGAGCGGCGTGGCGTTGGTGAGCGTCACCGGCCCGGGAATGAAGACCCGCGTCGAAGCGAGCTCAGGGTTGGGGCGGGCCGAGCCGTTCATGGCGTTGCCGAAGCCGGGCATGGCCGTGACGGGCTGAGTGGCGAGGCCGCCGTCGACCACCTCGATCACGAGCACGCCGCCGTCGTTGCGCACGGCCGCGACGCAGCCTTCACCGAGGTGACGGCGGTAGCCGTAGCGATCCCACGTCGAGAACTGCGACTGGTAGAAGCCGCGAATGTTGAGCAGCTCGCCCACCTGCGGCGTGTAGGTGCGGGGCAGATCCGTGTAGTCCTTTCGAATCCACAGGCCCTGGCGGTTGTCTCGGGTGTCTTGCACCCAGAAGTACGCCTGGTGATCGCCCATACCGCCGATGTTCACCTCGTCGATCGCGGCGACGACGACGTCACGAACCTCGACGTAGTCCTGGCAGATACGCGCACACTTGGCCGCGGCGATCGAATAGTCAGAGCCGTTCCAACCGAACCCGTTGGGGCAGATGCCGCCGTCAGTGGTGCTGCCGCCACCGCCTCCGCCCGTCGCGTTGCCGCCACCGGTCGTGCCGCCACCCGTCGCGTTCCCTCCGCCGGTCGCGTTGCCTCCGCCCGTCACCATGCCTCCGCCCGTGCCCGAGGTGCCGCCGCCAGTGCCGCTGATGCCGCCGCCGGTGAGCAGGCTGCCACCGCCACCCTTGCCACCGTCAGTTCCCGAGGGCCGCACCGGGCACGCCGAGAACACCGAGAGGACCACGCTCGCCATCAACACGGTACGAATCATCATGGAGCAACCGCTTCTTTCGTTGAGGCCGGCACGGCCTGCCAACCCTGTGGATTTTCCCGACCGCGACTTCTAGGAGGCGCGGCTGTACACGAGGCCCCACAGCCCTTCAAGACACGGAGTCATCACATGCGCGCAGTCGGCTTCACCAGACACGGCGGCCCCGAAGTGCTCGAAGTCATTGAGCTCCCGACGCCCGAGCCGAAGGCCCGAGAGGTGCGCGTGAAGGTGAAGGCGGTGGCCCTGAATCACCTCGACGTCTGGGTTCGAAAGGGGTGGCAGGGCTTGAAGCTGCAGCTGCCGCACGTGCTGGGCGCCGACATCGCAGGCGTCGTCGACAAGGCCGGGGCCGAGGTGAACGATCTCGAGGCGGGCACCGAAGTCTGTGTGAACCCCGGCGTGTCGTGCGGCGTGTGCGAGCGCTGCTTGAAGGGGGAAGACAACCTCTGCCGGCACTACACGATCCTCGGCGAGCACATTCGTGGCGGCTACGCCGAGTACGTCTGTGTGCCGCGCCAGAACATTCTGCCGAAGCCGAAGAAGCTGTCGTTCGAAGAGGCGGCGTGTCTGCCGCTCACGTTCCTCACCGCGTGGACGATGCTGGTGCGGCGCGCGCAGCTGCAGCCCGGAGAGACGGTGCTCATTCACGCAGCCGGCTCGGGCGTGGGGAGCGCGGGCATTCAGATCGCCAAGCTGCTGGGCGCGAAGGTGATCGCGACGACGTCGACGGAGGAGAAGGCGAAGAAGGCGCTCCAGCTCGGCGCCGATCACGTCATCAACTACGCGACGCACGACTTCGTCGACGAGGTGAAGAAGCTCACCAACAAGAAGCTGGTCGACGTGGTGTTCGAGCACACGGGCGCTTCGACGTGGGACAAGTCGATCGCGTGTCTGCCCTACGGCGGGCGGCTGGTGACGTGCGGCGCGACGGCGGGCGGCGACGTGAAGCTCGATCTGCGCGTGCTCTTCTACAAACGCATCTCGCTGCTCGGCTCGACGATGGGCTCGAAAGGCGACCTCTTTCGCATCATGCAGCTCGTCGAGGAGGGAAAGTTCAAGCCGGTGCTCGATCGCGTGATGCCGCTCGAGAAGGCCGCTGAGGCCCATGGCCTGCTGAGCGATCGCAAGTCCTTCGGGAACGTGGTGCTGGCGCCATGAACGAGTGCTTCGTGGTGGAGGCGGTGCGTACGCCGATCGGCAAGCTTCGCGGGGCGCTGAAAGACGTTCGGCCCGACGACCTCGCCGCGCTGGTGATTCGCGCGGTGGTGGAGCGCACGAAGCTCGACGCCGCGACGATCGACGAGCTGTACCTGGGCTGCGCGAACCAGGCCGGCGAAGACAACCGCAACGTGGCGCGTATGGCGGCGCTGCTCGCCGGGCTGCCCCAGTCGGTTCCAGCGGCCACCGTGAATCGCCTGTGCGGCTCGGGGCTCGAGGCGATCATTCAGGGCGCGCGCATGATTCGTCTCGGAGAAGCCGACGTGGTGATCGCCGGCGGCGTGGAGTCGATGACGCGGGCGCCGTGGTCGATGCCGAAACCGGCCGATGGGTTCCCCAGCGGCAAGCTCGAGGGCTACGACACCGCGCTCGGCTGGCGGTACCCGAACCCGAAGCTGGCCGCGATGTTCCCGCTCGAGCAGATGGGCGAGACCGCCGAGAACGTCGCCGAGCAGTGGAAGATCACGCGCGACGATCAAGATCGGTTCGCCCTCGCCTCTCACCAGAAGGCCGTGGCCGCCCAGAAGGAGGGCCGCTTCGCCGCCGAGCTGGTGAACGTCGAGCTCGCCCAGAAGAAGGGCCCGCCGATCGTGATCTCGCAAGACGAGCAGCCGCGTGGCGATTCGTCGCTCGAGAAGCTGTCGACGTTGAAGGCCGCGTTTCGTGACGGTGGCTCGGTCACGGCCGGCAACTCGTCGTCGCTCAACGATGGCGCCTCGGCGGTGGTGTTGATGAGCGAACGTGCGCTGAAGGGCCGCGAGCCCCTCGCCCGCTTCGTCTCGAGCGCCACAGCTGGCGTCGACCCCCGCACCATGGGTATCGGGCCCGTTCCGGCATCGAAGAAGGCGCTCGCGAAGGCGTCGTGGAACGTCGGCTCGGTCGATCTCATCGAGCTCAACGAGGCGTTCGCGGCGCAGTCGCTGGCCTGCATTCGCGAGCTCGGCCTCGACGAGGCGAAGGTGAACGTCAACGGCGGCGCCATCGCGCTCGGTCACCCGCTCGGCATGTCGGGGGCGCGCATCACCGCCACCCTGCTCCACGCCATGAAGGCGCGCGGGGCCAGACGGGGCCTGGCGTCGATGTGCATCGGCGTCGGTCAGGGCATCGCCGCGTGCTTCGAACGGCCGTGAACGAAAGCCCGTTGTGTCTGTCGCGGAGCGTGCCCAGAGTCCGCCGCGACTTCCACCCCAGCCCAGGAGGGCACTCCATGAAGCGTCTGATGCTTGCCGTTGCCGTGCTGTCGTCGCTCGCGTTCGCCGACGAGAAGAAGGGCGAAGAGAAAGGCAAGAAGGAGAAGGAGGCGCCTGCCGCAGCCGCCGCACCTGCCGCTGCTGCAGAGAAGCCGGACCCGAAGGCCGCGAAGGCCGCCCGCGACGAGAAGAAGAAGGCCAACAAGGCGAAGGCCGAGGAGCGCAAGAAGGCCGCGCAGGAGAAGTCGAAGGCCGCCAAAGACGCCGTGAAGGCGAAGGTCGACGGCATCAAGGCCGAGAACAAGACGAAGATCGAAGCGGTCAAGGCCGAGTGGAAGACGAAGATCGACGCCGCGAAAGAAGCCGCCAAGAAGGCCGGTGAAGAGGCGAAGGCGAAGAAGGACCCCGCGTCGAAGGCGGCCGAGGCGAAGGCGAAGGCCGAGCTGAAGAAGACCGAGGCGCTCGCGAAGATCGAGTCGTCGAAGGCTGCGGCGGTCGCGGCCAACGCCCAGGCGAAGGCCGACGCCGACGCGAAGCTCGATCAGGCGATGGCTGCAGCCGAGGCCGACGCCGAGAAGGCGCACGCCGACGCCGAGCGCGAAGCCGCCGACGCTGACGCCGACGCCGAATAATCAGCCCGAGGTCACCGTTCGAAGGCCGCGCCCGTCGGCAGGGTGCGGCCTTCTTCGTTGGCGCCGAGGAACAGGCGGAGCCGCTCGACCTCGGCTTCGAACGCGCGGCGAAACGCGGCGCCGGTTGGAGGCTTCCCCGAGATGAAGCCGGTCTGCACGTCGAGCACGCCGCCGTCGACCCGTGCGTTCGCCCAGCCGACGATCTGCTCTCGCCACAGCAGTGGCAGCGCGTAGTACCCGAGCTTCCGCTTCGGCGCGGGCGTGTACGCCTCGAAGCGATACGTCCACCCGAAGAGCAGCTCGAAGCGCTGGCGATCCCACACGAGGGGATCGAAGGGGGCGAGCAGCTTCACCACGTCGTCGACCTCGCCGCCTCGCAGCGCCTCACCTTGCGGCAGAAACCAGTCGACGCCATCGATCCGATGACTGGGGAGCCGCCGCTTCGCGCGAGCCAGCGCTGCTGTCCGAACGTGGCTCCATTGAGGAACACCTCCGCGCAGGTAGCTCACGAGCTTGCTCAAGCTCGTGGCGGGCAGCGGCGCATACTTGTTCACCACCGCGTCGATGAGCGCGTCGTGCGCCGCGAGCGGATCGGCCGGTGGCTTCGTGGGCTCGCGAACGGCGTAGAGCCGAATGCCGCCTTCACGACGCGCGACCCGCAGCAGGCCGCGATAGTGCAGCCCGTCGAGCAGCTGCGTACTCACGTTCGAGCGGCCTCCGAACCAGTTGGTCGCCTTGCCGAGCCCGAGCGCTGTCTCGAGCTCACGAGGGTGCACGACGCCGCGCGCGCGCACTGCCTCGAGCACGAGGTTTGCCTGTCGCCACTGCGCTTTCGTCCACTGTCGGCGTGGTGTTCGCGGGTGCATCAACGCGTGGAGCTCACGCGTCACGAAGCCCGCGTTGACGAAGAAGTCCTCCTCGATGGGCAGCGTCGGGTACCTCTTCTCGAGATCGCCCGCGCGATAGCCGGCGACGCGATGCCGAAGCGTCAGGTCCTGCGCGCGCGCCGGCGCCCGAATCGGGTCGGCCTGAACGAATCCGAGTCGAACGAGCGCACGTGGCAACGTCGTCGGCGGAAAGAAGGTTCTGCCGATCGCATGCCGTCGAACGTCGCGAAGATCAGGAGCGGAGCGCGCCACCAGGCTGCCGTAGCCCGAACTTCGCTTGTGAGCAGCACTGACCGCGACCGGACCGTTCTGAACTGAGACTCGGCAACCCCGACGACCGACTGCGAGAGTTCAGCCGAGGTTCGCTTCGAGTTTCTTCGCTTCGCCCACCATCGGGTGGTTCGCCGGTGCCTCACGAACGATCGCTCGCACCAGCTCGAGCGCCTGCTCCTTCTTGCCCAGCCGCGTGTACGCGAGCGCGGTGTTGTACGGCACGCGCCACTCGTTCGCGGGCGCCAGCTTCGCAGCCTTCTCGAGCAGCTCGAGCGCCTCGGGGTACTTCGCAGCCACGCTGCCTTCGAGGAACGACGTCGCCAGGTTCACCAGCGGCCGCCAGTTGTCGGGCGCAGCTGCGATCGCCTTGCGGTACGCCGCCTCGGCCTTTTCGGGCAACGGCACGGCTGCGTAGAGGTTGCCGAGCACGAAGTGCGCCTCCCACTGCGCAGGGTTCTTCTCGAGCAGCTGCTTCGCCACGCGCTCGGCCTTCTCGAAGTCTCCGACGAGCATCGACAGGTTCGCGAGGTTCAGCCACGCCTGCTCGTGCTGCGGCGCCACCTTCAGCTCACGCTCGAGGTACGCCACCGCGCCGGGCGCGTCGTCGAGCATCATCGTCGCGGCGAGCGCCTTCTCGAGCAGCGCCGGGTGATCGCCACACGAGGTGAGCCCGAGATCGAGCATGTCGCGCGCGGCCTGGAACTCCTTGAGCTCGAAGAGCACGTCGCCCAGCGTCGCCCACGCGTCGACGCTCTTCGGCGCGAGATCCTTCGCCTTCTCGAGCGCGCGCAACGCGAGCCGGTGCTGCTTGCCGACGCGATACGCGAGCCCGAGGAACAGAAAACCATCGGGGTTGTTCGGCGACAGCCCCGTCGCCAGCGTGAGCGCGGCCACCGCCTCCTGCGCCCTGCCCTGCGACGCGAGGAACCGGCCCAGGTTGAACTGACAGAGGAAGGAATCGGCTGACAGCTCTGCGCCCTTCTTCAGCGCCTCGAGCGCCAGCTCGTTCTCATTGAGGCTCTCGTGCACGAGGCCGACCAATGTCCACCCCAGGCCGTGACGCGGAGCGAGCCGCACCGCCGCCATCGCGTGCACCTTCGCGGCGTCGAGCTGCCCGGTGAAGAGCGCCACCCGCGCGAGCCCCTGGTACGCCTCGGCCACCGACGGGTTCCGCTCGAGCACCGCTTCGTAGAGCGTCGCCGCCGAGTTCACGTCGCCCGCCGCCAGCTTCGCGTCGGCCGACTGCAGCTTTGCCAACGAGTCGGCACGGGAGCCCTTCGCTTCTTCGTCTTCGCGGAAGAGCTTCTTCGCCTCGTCGTATGCGCCAGCCTTCAGCGCTCGTTCGGCTCTTTGAAAGCGATCGGAATCGGCCATGGGGACCACAGCATCACCATTGGGGGAGTGAAGAAAGGAGGAGTCAACCGGACGAACTCACGCGGAAGCGACGGCGTGGGAGACGGAGGGTGCAGCCAGCGCGAGGCCCACCGCGCGGTCTTACCGACGGCCGCCGTCGCGTCCCAGAAGTCGACCTTGCCGTCGTGGTTCACGTCGGCGGCGTTCTTCACCATCTGGCCGATCTGTCGAACGTCGATCTCGACCGTCGCCGAGCCACCGAGGCCGACGCCGAGCGCGGCTCCGACGCTGCCGCCAATCTTCAGCTTGCCGTCTTCGTAACCGATGATGCCAGAGGCCCGCGCTTCGGCACCCGCGCTTGCGTAGCCGCTCGCCACCACCGCGAAGGGGCCCGCCGAGAAGCGCACTTCGCCTTCGATCTTCGCGACCGCCGAGGCGCCGACCTCCCCCTTGGCGATGGCCGTGGGTGGATCGATCGTCACCTGCACCGTGCCGGTGGCTTCGGCGACGGCTTCAGCCGAGGCGCGCGCGTGGCCGTCGACGGCCGCGTTCATCTCGACGCCGCCGATGGTCAC
>JAEUJR010000812.1 GCA_016793585.1 Archangium sp. | reverse complement strand
CGACTACCGCAGCGCGATCACCTTCCTCAAAGAAGTCACCCGGCTCGACGCGAAGAACTTCGAGGCCTGGCTCGATCTCGGCATCTGCTTCGCGCAGAAGGGCTTCTACGCCGAGGCCGAGCGCGCCTACGACAAGGCCGCAGAGCTCAACAAAGACGACGTGCTGCTCATCTACAACCAGGCCGCGCTGTTCGCGCTCTGGGGCCGCCCGGCTGATTCGATCGCGTTGCTGGTGCGCGCGGTCGCCGCCGACAAAGAGAAGGTGCAGGGCTGGCTGCGCACCGACCCGATGTTCGATTCGCTCAAGGGCCAGGCCGAGTTCGAGGCCCTGCGCTGATGGAGGTCTGGGCCCTCGTCGGCGCGCTGGCCCTCGTGCTGGCGAACGCGTTCTTCGTCGCGATCGAGTTCGCCCTCGTGAAGGTGCGCCCGACGCAACTCGAGGCGCTGGTCGAGCAGGGCAGATCGGGCGCCGCCGCCGCGCTCTCGATGCGCAAACACCTCGACACCTGGCTGTCGGCGTCGCAGGTCGGCATCACGCTGGCGTCGCTCGCGCTCGGCTGGGTCGGTGAGCCCGCGTTTTCGCACTTCATCGAACCGGTCGTGTTGCGCATGGCTCCGCAGACCGAGGCCGCGCAGGCGATCGCGAAGACCATCGGCGTCGTGATCGCGTTCTCGATCATCACCTTCCTGCACATCGTCGTCGGCGAGCAGGTGCCCAAGACGATGGCCATCGCGAACGCCGAACGCACCGCGCTCACGCTCTCGTGGCCCATGCGCGCGTTCCACGCGATCGCGTTTCCGATCATCTGGGTGCTCAACATGGGCACCAAGATCGTGCTCAAGCTGCTCGGGCTCGGCTCAGCCAGCGGCGAAGAGCACGGCGAGGCGCTCGGAGAAGAAGAGCTGAAGCTGGTCTTCTCGTCGTCGGCCGAAGCGGGCTCCATCGATGCGTCGCGCGCCGAGCTGCTCGAGCGCGCCTTGTCGATGGTCGAGAAGACCGCCCGTCAGGTGCTGGTGCCGCGCTCCCAGATGCGCTGCCTCGATCTCGAGCTCACCCTCGACGAGAACCTCGCTGTGGCCCAGCAATCTGGCCACACGTGGATGCCCGTCATCCGCGGCTCGCTCGATCGCGTCGAAGGCCTGGTCAACGTGAAGGAGCTGCTGTTTCTCCTCACGAAGAAGGAGCTCACCACCATCGCGCAGGTGCAGCGCCCGGTGCTCTTCGTGCCCGAGGCCATCACGCTCGAGCAGCTGCTCAGTGAGTTCAAGCGCCGCAACAAGCAGATCGCCATCGTCGTCGACGAACACGGCGGCACCTCGGGCATCGTCACCATCGCCGACGTCGTCGCCGAGCTCGTGGGCAACATCGCCGAGCTGGGTCGGAAGGTCGAGCCGGTGAAGGCGCTCCCCGGCGGCAAGCTGGAGCTCCCCGGCACCGCCCAGCTCGACGATCTGGAGCACACGCTCGAGATCGAATTCGACGTCGACAAGTCGCAGGTCACGACCATCGCCGGCTACCTCATGGCCAAGCTCGGCCGCGTGCCCGTCACGGGCGACGCGTGGACGCACGAGCCCTTCAAGATTCACGTGGTGAAGGTCGACGGCCCGCGCGTGCAGTTGGTGCGCATCGAGCCGCGGGAGCCGATCATCGAGCCGACCCGCAGCCCGCCCGTGCGCCCGCCGTCGACTACGACGTGACCACCACGCCAGCGCGCCGCAGCACCTCGAGCGCGTTCGTCGTCGTGACGATGCCCGGCCGCAGCGTGTAGTCGAACGTCATCTCGCCCTCGACGATCAGATCGCGGAAGTGCACGTTGCGCGTCTTGCCGGTCAGCTCCTGCTCGAGCTCGCAGAGCGCCAGATCGTGCGTCGTCACGGCTCCGGCTGCGCCGAGTGAGAGCAGCTCGCGCAGTAGATGTTTCGAGGCCAGCGTGCGCTCCTTCGCGTTGGTGCCCATGAAGAGCTCGTCGAGGAGGAACAGGCAGGCGTTCGGGTTCGCGCGTGACGTGTCGAGGAGCAGCTTGATGCGCTGCACCTCGGCGTAGAAGTACGAGACCCCGCGCTCGAGCGAGTCTTTCACCCGCATCGAGGTGAGCACCTGCGTTCGGCCGACCTTGAACGACGCCGCCGCCACGGGCAGCCCGGCCAGCGCCATCACCGTCGACAGGCCCATGGTGCGCATGAGGGTCGTCTTCCCCGACATGTTCGAGCCGGTGATGATCAACGCCTGCCCGGGCCCCGAGAGCGTCACGTCGTTGCGCACGGGCTTGTCGAGCAGCGGGTGACCCAGGCCCTTCGCCTCGAGCACGAAGCCTTCGTCGAGCACCTCGGGGAACACGTCGGCTGGCCGCTCGAACGCGTACCCGGCGAACGCCGAGAGCGCCTCGAGCTGCGCGAGCGCGTCGAACCAGCCACGAACGCCGCGCCCATGCTCGGCGCGCCACGCTTCGACGCGGAAGAGCACGTGCAGGTCCCACAGCGTCAGCACGTTGATGACCGGGTGCATCTGGCCAGAGTTCTTCAGCTCGGCGAAGCCCATCAGCCGCGCGAACTTCGCCAAGCGCTCCGACACCGTCGGCCCGCCGCCCTGTACGCCCGCCTTGAGCGCGACCAGCCGCGGGTGCGTGAACGTCTGCTTGTCGATGGCTGCGAACGTCTCTTCGAAGCGCACGAAGCCCTGATCGCCCGAGGTCAGCGCCGTCCACATGCGGTTGATGGGCGTCTTCGTGAGCTGCACCACCCCCAGCTGAATGGCAGTGCCGATCCAGAAGGGCAGGGCGGTGGTGTCAAAGAACGCCGCCGACAGCCCCGCGCCGATCGTGAACACGGGGAAGACGTGCGCTGCGAAATACGCCCAGCGAATGGAGCCGAGAAACGAGGGGGCCTCCGTCCACGCGATGAAGCGCGATGGGTCTGCTTTGTCCTGCCCCGCGAGCCGCGCCTCGATGACGAGCGATTGGCGAAAGTCGAGCTGGTGCAGCAGCTCCTTGATCGCGCCCTGCCGCTCACGCACCTCACCCGCCGTCGGAGCCGCCGTCAGCAACCACTTCGCCAGCTGCGCCTCGCCAGCCTTCGTGCCGGTGTCGTCGAGCCGTTGAAAGAGGCTTCCCTGCCCGAGCACGTCGAGATCGGTCGCGTAGAGGTGGCCGTCGGGCAGGTGGGCGACGCCCTTCTCGGGGAACTTGTGCCACCCGCCGCCAAGCCGCTCGAGGCCGCGCTCGTTGAGCGACTTGCGCACCTTTTCCCGCGACTCCTGGCCGATGACCCGCGCATGAACGACGGCCAGCGCCACATACGCGGCCAGGCTGCCGAACGAGCCGACCAGCGCCACCCGGGGCAACTTGTCGAAGATGACCAGCCCCAGCAGCACCAGGAAGGCGATGAACGCGAAGGTGCGCAGGTTCGCCAACAACGCACTTCGCCGATCGAGCGCCTCCAACGTCACTCGCGCCTGGTCCCGACGCGTCGTGTACTGACGCTCCGCCGACCCCTCAGCCTCAGTCATGTCCGCCTGATAGCCCTCCACCCCGCCGACCGCTCTGCCGGAATCGATGGCGCATGGCGTCATTCCCGCTGATGGTGAACGGAAAGAGCGAACACATTTCATGTAGGGAACGTGGCGCGGCTGTCGGACGAGAACCAGGGGTGAGGGTTGACCAGCAACGCAGCACTGTGCCAATAGCCTTGGAAATCACAGGGCTTTGACGAACGCGTGCCGGGCGTTTGTCGAACGCAGACGAGCAGAGACGATCAGTTTGAAACGGAGACTCTTCATGACGAAGCAGACGTTCAAGCCACTGGGAGTGGCGTTCGCGGTCGCGTTGTCTGTCGCTGGTTGTCGCTGCGACGACCGAAACACGGGTCTGACGCGCGGAGAGCCCCGCCTGCTCGTCGAGAGCGATGGCGTCAACGTCGAAGCCGACGCGCTCGACTTCGGCACCGTGCCCATGGGCAAGCGGGTCACCGCCAAGGTCTCGATCACCAACGTCGGCACCGGCCCGCTCCAGATCGAGTCGTGGCAGAAGAACGGTGAAGGCCCCGCCGTGCAGCTCGGCATGGACGTCACCGAGCCCAACCCCGTCTTCGGCATCGCGTACGAGAAGGTCGTCATCGCCCGCGGTGACACCCTTCAGCTCGAGGCCTTCTTCGAGCCGCCCAACGACACCCGCACGTCGGTCGATCACGAGGTGAAGCTGTTCTTCAAGACGAGCAACTCCACGAAAGACAGCGTCGACTTCACGTTCCGCGGCAAGGCCATTCGTGGCGAGTGTGATCTGCCCGACCGCATCGACTTCGGCGCCGTCGCGCGTGGCGACAAGTTCTCGTACACGCAGACCCTCAAGAACCCGCGGCCCATCGAGTCGCTGCCCCGCGTCGACGCGATCATGTCGTCGAACGGCGACAACGTGTTCGCGTTCACCGCTGATTCGCCCCGCGGCGAGTTCACCATCGCCCCCGGCCGCGAGAAGAACGTCACCATCGAGTTCTCGCCCACCGAGGCGCGCGACTACTTCGCGACGGTGCGCATTCGCGCTGCCGACGGCTGCCCCGACAAGAACATTCGCCTCGTCGGCACGGGCGTCGACCAGGTCCTCTCGTGGATGCCTGGCACCGTGAACTTCGGCTACGTGCAGCCCGGCCTGCAGGTCACGCAAGACGTCACGTTCCTGAACCAGTCGTTCCGTGACGTCACGATCTCGAACCTCGCTACGCGCGAAGGCTCGAACCCCAGCAACATCTACAAGGTCAACGCGGCCAACACGGGCGACCTCACCAAGCTCACGGTACCCAAGGCCTCCCGCGACGCGA
>JAEUJR010000807.1 GCA_016793585.1 Archangium sp. | reverse complement strand
GCGCCCGAGATGGGCTTCACGCCCTGAATGTCGTTGCCCTCGAGCGCCTTCGACAGCACCTCGAGCTTCGACGTGCCGTCCGCAGCCGTGACGACCCGCGCCCACGCGCCTGCGACCCGTTGGCCATTGCTCACGCCCATGTCCATTCCCGAGGCGTAGACCCACCGTACGAGGGTGCTCGTCGGCGTCATCGGCCACTCCGAAGGCATCGGCGGCGCGACGCGGTAGCTCCACATCACGCCGGGGCCCTTGCTGGTGACGGCCGGCTTCGGAGCGATCTGCTTCCACGCGGGTTCGATGAGCGCTTCGAGGTCCATGGGCGCGGCTCCGAGGGCGAGCAACAGCAGGGTCGTCATTCGCAGTACCCGCTCGTGGCGCACGTCTGCGGTGCGTCACAGAAGTCTTGAATGGTGGAGCAGTCGGGAATGCACACGCCCGTGCCCGAGCCGTCGTCTTCACACACGTAGTTCGCGCGGCAGGTCGAGCGCCCACGCCTCGGCGCAGAGCAGGTGTCGAGGCAGAGCGAGGTCGTCGCGCCCGACAGACACTTCGAGCCGGCGGGGCAGGCCGCCATCGCGCAGTCCTTCGTGCAGTAGCCCTGCGGGAAGCCGGTGCCGCAGATGCCCTGCGGGCCGCACGTCGAGGCGTCGGTGCAGGCGGTGCCGATGACACGTGACTCGTCTCCGCTCAGGTTGACTTGCGGGGCGACGACGAAGTTGTTGCCCATCAGGTTCGCGCCGTCGGTGACGGTGATCGTCTTGGGCGAGTCGGTGTTCGGCCAGAGCCCCACGGGCTCGTTGTCTTCGAACTGGCCGTTCCCGTTCGCGTCCTGCGCGCCGAAGATGAAGTACGTGCCCGTAGGCGCGACGACGCCGTAGCTGAAGTTGTTGATGGCCTGCGCCTCGGCGACGCCCGCCACCTTCCACTCGCCGTTCACCTGGTGCACCAGCGCGACCGCGACGTTCCGGCCGCTCGCGCCACCAGGCCGCAGCTTCACGCCGATGCTCGAGTTCCCACCGTTCGAGGTGACGCTGATGGTCGCCGCCGCCGTCATGCCGTCGGGCAGGCCCATGAGGTTCGCGTCGATGCGCACGTTCGCCGACTGGCCGACGGGCACGGTCACCGACGCGCCCCCCGCGAACGAGAGCCGGCTTCCCTGCGCGCCGCCCCCGGCGAAGGTCGCGGTGAGCGGCATGCCGCCCACGTTGGTGACGCTGATGGTCTGGCTCGCCGCAGCCGAGGTGAAGAAGAGCTCGGTGGCGCTGAGTGAGAGCTTCGCCGGCCCGGTCGGCTGCATGCCCGAGACCCGGAGCAGCGCAGCGTGAACGTTGACGAGCCCCGCGCCACAGCCCTCGGTGCACCGCGAGCCGGTGTTCGCCGTCTCGACGAGAATCTGCTTCGCCTGCGCGAACGTCAGCGCCGGGTTTCGAGCCTTCATGAGCGAGACGATGCCCGCGACGTGCGGCGTCGCCATCGAGGTGCCCTGCTCGAACGCGTACGTCGGCATGCCGGTGGCGTCGTCACGCAGCGTCGAGAGCACGCCGTCGGGGTTGCCGTCGCCGTTGGCGTCTTCGGCCGTCTCTCCGCCGGGCGCCATGATGTCGACGCGCGGGCCGAAGTTCGAATAGCTCGCGCGCGTGCCGTTGAAGCGCGTGGCGCCGATGCAGAGCACGCCCGTCTGGTTGCACGGCGTGAAGTTCGAGGCGTCGATGTTGTCGTTGCCTGCCGCGATGACGAAGATCGCGTTGCGGCGCGCGCCGTCGTCGATGGCGTCCTGGTACGACTGCTGCGCTTCCCCCTGACCGCCCAGCGACATGCTGACGACCTTCGCGGGGTTCGCGTTCGCTGCCATGCCGGGCACCGTGCCGCCCGTTGCCCACGTCATGCCTGCGGCGATGTCGAGGTCGGTGCCGCCGCCCTTGCCGAGCACACGAACGGGAACGATGCGGGCGTTCCAGTTCACGCCCGCGACGCCGGCGCCGTTGTCGGTCGCTGCGCCGATGGTTCCCGCGCAGTGCGTGCCGTGCCAGCTCGACTGGCCGTTCGGAAGGTCACGGCCCGGGTCGGTCGCGTTCATGTCGCGCCCATCGCCGTCCTGCGAACGGTCGGCGTCGCTGATCATGTCGGCGCCAGGCAGCACGCGCGAGTCGAGGTCGGGGTGCGAGACGATGCCGGTGTCGACGACGGCCACGGCGATCTGATTCGTCGCGCCCTTCTCGATCTCCCACGCGGCCGGCATGTTGATCGACGTGAGGTGCCACATCGCCGGGTAGAGCGTGTCGTTGGGCACGGCCAGCGCGTGCCGCACGTGGTTGAGCTCGACGAACTTCACGCCGCGCAGGCGCGACAGCGGCGCGATCAGCTCGCGCGTCTCGCCAGCGCTCAGCGGCTTACCGTCTTCACGCACGTATCGAATGAGGTGCAGGTACTCCGAGCCAAAGCCCCCGTGCGAGGCCACGAGCCCCGGCAGCGCCAGGCGCTTCACCGCCATCGCCGCAGACTCCTTCTCGAGCAGACGAACGATCACCTCTGACTCGACGAAGCGCGACGGCTCCCGAGCGCCGAGCAGACGGCCGCTGCTGCCCACCTGCGGAATCGGCTTCATCACGCGATCGACGAACGGTCGAACGTTCGGCGACGCGGCGCGGCCCTCGTTGATCGACGCCATCGCGACCTGCTTCAGGCTCGTGTCGATGGCCTTCACCGGCGCCTGCACCGAGTCGGCGCCGCGAAAGGGCGTCACCGTGCCGCTCACCCGGCCCTGCGGCCCGGTGATGCCCGTTCCACCGTCGGGCTCGTCGAAGAAGTCGTCACACGCACAGCCCGGAATGATGGGCGTGATGGCCAGCAGCACCAGCACCTTGCCCCACGACGACCTCGTCACTGCGCGCATGCGTCGATCTCCTTCAGCGTCTTCGCCTTCAGCACGCAGGCCTCGTCCTTCTTGTCGAAGCGCTGCGGGCACTCCTTCTTCAGGTCGGCCAGCTTCGGGTCGGCGAGCGCTTCACGGCGGGCGAGCTTCTCGGTCACCTCGCGCTCCTTCGCCGGCATCTTCTTCACCTCGGCGTCTTCGGCCAGCGACTCGTTCACCGAGATGAGCACGATGTGCTCGATGAGCTTGTCGCACGAGGCCGCCGACAGCTCGGGCGTCTTGGGCTTCGCGGGAGTTCCACCATCTCGGGGCTGGGCCACCACCACACTCGCGAGGAGCGCGAGGACGACGACGAACGATCGCATGGAGCGCGTTATCGCTCAGACCTTCGCGGCGGTCACTCCAGCAGGTACGCAATCACCGCCGTCGCCGCGGCACCGGCGGCCAGCACGTACGCCACGTTCGCACCGGTCGCGTTGGCCCTCGCTGCGTCGGCCTTCTGCGCGAACTCCGAATCGGTGCGCGCCTCGTTCGCCTGAATCGACAGGTTGCGCGCGTTCACCCCGAGCCCGACGCCGACCGCGAGCGCGACTCCGGCGCCGATGCCGAAGCCCATGGGCAGCGGGTGCTTCTCGAACACGCCAGGCTCCGTCGGCCCCGCGGGCGGCTTCGGCTCGAGCGTCATCTTCCTCGGCGCGTCGGGCGGCAGATCGGTGTCGGGCATCGGCTCCGGGGGCGCCTGGAGCGCCTTCTTCACGTTGAGGAACAGGTCGACTGCCTTGGGGCTTGGGTACGGGGGAAGATCGGTCGCCTCGTCGATGCGCAGCGCGGTGC
>JAEUJR010000770.1 GCA_016793585.1 Archangium sp. | reverse complement strand
AGCGCGTCGAGCTGCGTGCGCGCGATGCGGGCGACGCCGAAGCCGACCAGCGACAGCATCAGGCTCGCGACCGCGATGACGTGCACGAAGGGCGAGCGAACGATGCTCCCCACGGCGGTACGCACGAAGTACGCGAGCTTCGCCGGAGCGCTCATGCGGACTGGGACATCAACCGCGCGGCCTTGGCGCCGCGTTCGTCGGCGACCATGGTGCCCTTCTCGAGCCGCAGGGTGCGTTTCTGGTAGCGCTCGATGAGCGTCGCGTCGTGCGTGGCCACCACCACCGTCGTGCCGCGCGCGTTCACGTCGGTGAGCAGATCCATGATCTCGACCGTCAACGCGGGGTCGAGGTTGCCGGTGGGCTCGTCAGCGAGCAGCAAGGCAGGGTCGTTCACGAGCGCGCGCGCGAGCGAGACACGCTGTTGCTCACCACCCGACAGCTTCAGCGGCGAGACGTCGGCTTTGTGTTCGAGCCCCACGCGGCGGAGCATCTTGAGGCTGCGATCTCGCACCTCGTCTCGCGGCGTACCGAGCACGTCGAGCGTGAAGCCCACGTTCTCGGCGACGGTGCGGGTCGGCAGCAGCTTGAAGTCCTGGAAGACGACGCCGATGTTGCGGCGCAGAAACGGAATGCCCGACTCGCGGAGCCGCGCCACGTTGCGCCCGGCGAGCAGCACCTGCCCGCGGCTCGCCCGCTCGGCGAGGAACATCAACTTGAGCAGCGTCGACTTGCCAGCGCCCGACGGCCCGGTGAGGAAGACGAACTCGCCCTTCTCGATGTCGAGGTTGATGTCCACCAGCACCGGCGGGTCGCCTGGGTACGCCTTGGTGACGTGGAACATCTGAATCATCGCGCGCGAGATCGTACCCGAGAGCGATGGACACTGCGAAAACACGTCGGGCGGGGCGCTCCGAGGTGGAGCGACCCGCCCGCGTGAACAACCCCGCCAAAGCGACCGTTACTTCGCGGCCTTCACGGCGGCGCGCAGCTCGGGCAGCGCCTTGAAGAGATCGGCGACCAGGCCGTAGTCGGCGACCTGGAAGATGGGGGCCTCGGCGTCTTTGTTGATGGCGACGATGGTCTTCGAGCCCTTCATGCCGGCGATGTGCTGAATGGCGCCCGAAATGCCGGCCGCGATGTACAGCTGCGGCGCGACGACCTTGCCGGTCTGACCGATCTGCAGATCGTTCGGCTGCCAGCCCGCGTCGCAGACGGCGCGCGAAGCACCGACCGCAGCGCCGAGCTCGTCGGCCAGCGCGTCGATCTCCTTGAAGTCGCCCTTGGTGCCGCGGCCACCCGAGACCACGACCTTCGCCTCGGTGAGCGCCGGGCGGGCCGACTTCACTTCCTTGAAGGCGACGACCTTCTGCAGCGCCTTCGCAGGCGCCGCCGGAGCGAACGCCTTCACCTCGCCCGCGCCGGCCTTCTCGGCCATGGGGAACTCGGTGGTGCGCGCGGTGAAGCACTTGATGGCGGTGCCGAGCTTCACCGTCGCGATGACGGCGCCGGCCCACATCGGGCGGGTGAACTGCAGATCGGCGCCCGAGCTGCCGACGACCCCGAGAATCTCGGAGGCCATGGCCGCCTTGAGGCGGGCGGCGATGCGCGGCATCACGTCGCGGCCGGCCTGCGTCGCGGCGGCGCCGACGAACTCGGCCTTGATGGCGGTGGCGATCTCGGCCACGGCCGGAGCGACGACGTCAGCGGTGAAGTTCGCGAGGTGCGCGGCGCTGCCCGCGTGCACCACCTTCACGCCGTACTCCTTCACGGTGTTGGCCAGCGCGCCCGCGTCTTTGGCGAGCACGACGGCGTGCAGCTCGCCGCCGGTCTTCGCGACGATCTGCTTGCCGGCGGTGATGGCGTTCAAGGTGGCCTTGCGGAGCGAACCGTCAGGCTGGGCTTCGACGACGATGAGAACGTTCGACATGGGTGTGAGTTCCTTTTCTCTTTCGGTGTCGAAGGGTCAGATGACCTTGGCTTCGGTCTTCAGCTTGTCCACGAGCGCGGCGATGTCGGGCACCTTGATGCCGGCCTTGCGCGCGGGCGGGTGCTCCATCTTGGTGATGGTGATGTTCGAGGTGGCGCTGACGCCGAGCGAGGCGGGCGTGTGCTCCTCGATGGGCTTCGACTTCGCCTTCATGATGCCGGGCAGCGACGCGTAGCGCGGCTGGTTGAGGCGCAGGTCGGTGGTGACGAGGCACGGCATCGTGCACTCCAGCGTCTCGAGGCCGCCGTCGACTTCACGAATGGCCGTGAGGGTCTTCAGGTCGGCCGACAGCTTGAGCGCGGGCGTCTTCGACTTCTCGGCCTCTGACTCGAGCGACTCCTCCTTCGAAGCGAAGGTGGCCTGCGACCAGCCGAGCCACTCGGCGAGGTACTGGCCGACCTGGTTCTGGTCGTCGTCGATGGCCTGCTTCCCGAGAATGGCCATGTCGGGCTTTTCCTTCTCGATGATCTTCTGCAGACAGCCGGCGATCATCATCTGGTCGAGCGGGCCCGTGTGGTTCACCCAGACGGCCTTGGTGGCGCCCATCGCCAGCGCGTGCCGCAGCTGCTCGTGAACGTCTTTCGTGCCGACCGAGACCACCACCACTTCGCCGCCGCCGTGCTTGGCGACCAGACGCAGCGCCTCTTCCACGCCGATCTCGTCGAAGGGGTTGATCTTGTACTTGAGCCCGTCGGGGAGAATGCCGTTCCCTGCAGGGTTCACTTTGATCTTCGACTCGTAGTCTTCGACCCGCTTTGCGGTGACGAGGATCTTGATTGGCATGGTGTCGGGCCCTCCAGTGGCCCCGGTGAACGAACGTGAAAACACTGCCGGGGCATCGCATGACGCGATGCGGCGCTCGTTGATTTAGGGGTCAACGAGAGGCCCGGCAAGGGGAAATGGCCGAAGTGGTGATGAGCGCGCGCGGTCGCACCCATCACGTGCGCTTCGCTGACGTCAGACGCCCTTGAGCAGCTCGCGTGCGATGACGAGGCGCTGCACCTGGCTGGTGCCCTCGTAGATTTGAATGAGCTTCGCGTCGCGCATGAGCTTCTCGACGGGGTACTCGCGCGAGTAGCCGTAGCCGCCGAAGATCTGCACGGCGTCGGTGGTGGCCTTCATGGCCATGTCGGCGGCGAAGCGCTTGGCGTAGCTCGACACGAGCGTGTTGCGCTCACCGGCGTCGAGCTTCCACGCGCTCTCGTACGTGAGCAGACGGGCAGCGTGAATCTCGCTGGCCATGTCGGCGAGCATGAACTGAATGCCCTG
>JAEUJR010000703.1 GCA_016793585.1 Archangium sp. | reverse complement strand
CGCGCGTCGCGTCGGCGGCGGCGATGGCCACCGAGATGTTCCGCTCCGAGCTGCCCTGGGCGATGGCCCGAACGTTGATGCCCGCGCGGGCGAGCGCGTTGAAGAGCCGCGCCGCGACGCCCGGAGTGCCCGCCATGCCGTCACCGACGACCGCGAGCACCGAGATGCCGTGGGTGACCGAGATCGCTTCGACCAGCTTCGAGTCGAGCTCGCGCCGAAACGCGTCTTGCAGCGCCTTCTTCGCCGCGTCGGCCTCTTTCTCCTGCACCACGGAGCAGATGGAGTGCTCGCTCGAGCCCTGGCTGATCATCACCACCGAGACGCCCGCCTGCTTGAGCGCCCCGAACGCGCGCTCGGCCGTTCCGGGTACGCCCATCATGCCCGCGCCTTCGACGTTCACGAGCGCGAGGCCCGAGAACGCCGTGATGCCCTTCACCGGCACCGACGCGTCGGTCGTCTTCTCGATGCGCGTGCCGGGCTTCTCGGGAGCGAAGGTGTTGCGAATGATCAGCGGCAGCCCACGCGCGAACGCCGGCGCCATCGTCTGCGGGTGAATCACCTTCGCGCCGAAGTAGGCGAGCTCGCACGCCTCGGAGTACGACATGCGATCGAGCAGCACCGCCTCGGGCACGAGCCGCGGGTCGGCCGAGAGCACGCCGTCGACGTCGGTCCAGATGTGGATCTCTTCGGCGTCGAAGAGCGCTCCGAAGATCGCGCCCGAGTAGTCGCTGCCGTTGCGGCCCAGCGTGGTGATGCGGCCGTTGCGATCGCGCGTGACGAAGCCCGTGATGATGACGCGGTCGAGCTGCCGGCCCGCCTTCCACGTCTCGAGCTTCTGCCGCGAGACGTTCCAATCGACCATGGCGCCCAGCGGCGTCTTGTCGACCACCAGCACCTCGCGCGCGTCGAGCCACGCCGTCTTCTCGCCGCGTGCCCCCAGGTGCGCGTCGAGCAGAATCGAGCTGAAGACCTCACCGAGGCCCTGAATCACGTCGAGCAGATCGTCCGAGAGCGACCCGAGAAAGGCCTGCGCGCTCAAGAGCTCGGTCATGCCGTGCAGCTCACGGTCGAGCTTCGCGATGACGGGGGCGGCTTTGTCTCCGAGCAGATCGCGCGCGACCTGACGGTGCTTCTCGGCCAGCGCCTGCGCATCGGCCATCCACGACTGGTCTTTCGCGGCGGCCTTCTTCGTCACGTTGATCAGCGCGTCGGTCACCTTCGACATCGCCGACACCACGACCGCCTGCCGCTCGTTCTTTCGCGCGACGAGAATGTCGGCCACGGAGCGAATGCGCTCCGACGAGCCCATGCTGGTTCCACCGAACTTGTGTGCGACGACGCGGCTCACGAGACCCCTCCGGCGAAAGACTCACTCCACCAGCAGCATGCCGCTGACCATCATGTCCATCGCGCAGCCGAACTTCACCTGTCCCGCCTTCGTCGGCGTCCACGCGATCTCGACGGGCTTGTTCAGCGGCAGGTCGGCCTTGATGTCGGTGCCCGAGATGAGCAGCTCGGTCGCGCACGTCGCGTCGGTGGTGCGCGTCACCACGAACTTCACCGGCTCGTCTTTCTTGAGCGTCACGTTGCCCGGCACGAAGCCGTCTTCCGTCACCTTCAGCTCGACGACGCGAGCGCCAGCGGCTGGCTTCGCCTCGAGGGCTGCCGGCTTCACTTCGACGGGCTTCGGCGCCTCGATGGCCTTCGTGGGCTCGGGCGCCTTGGCTTCGTCTTTCTTGCAGGCGGTGATGGTGATGACGGCGATGAGGGCGATGAACGTGCGCATGTCGGCTCCTGTGGGGCCTGTGTACCGCCGTGCTGAACGACCTGCATCAGCGGTGATCGTTGTTCCCTTCGAGTTGCTAGAGTCGACGGGCTCCTTCACGAGGTGACGCATGTTGTGGACTGCCTGGGCCGTCGAGACGCGCAACGCCGAACAGCGGGAAGGCCACATTCTCGTTCAGGCCAAGGGCGCCGAAGACGAGCCGCGCGCGCCGGTGATGGTGAACCTCGTGCTCGATCGATCGGGCTCGATGAAGGGCGCGCCGCTGGCGGCGGCGGTCGAAGCGGCCCAGTCGTTCATCGATCTCGCGGGCCCCGAAGACTTCATCGGGCTGGTGTTGTTCGACGGCGTGGCCGAGCAGCGCGTGCCCGTGATGGCGATGGACGTGCGTGGCAAGCAGGCGATGACCGACGCGTTCGCCCACGTGACGACGGGGCGGGGCACGGCGCTGCACCAGGCCATCGAGGTCGCGACGCGCGGGCTGCAGCGCACGCTCGTGCCCGGCCGGCGCCCACGGCTGTTGCTGCTCACCGACGGCGAGCCCTCGGTCGGGCCCGACACGCAAGACGCGTTCGACGAGCTGGGGCTGCGGCTGGCGCGGCAGAACGTGTCGGTGCACGCGCTGGGGCTCGCCCGCCACTACGTGGCCGAGGTGCTCGAGGCGCTCACCCGGCCTTCCGGCAACGGCTTCGAACACGTCGATGGCCCTGAAGGGCTCAACGAAGCGATGGGCGCGATCGTCTCGCACCTGTTCGGGCAGGTGGCCGCCGAGGTGCAGGTGCGCGTGCAGCCCGAAGGGCTCGGCGCCATCTCGTGCCGTCACGGCTTCCCCACCTCGCTCGAGGCCGATGCGCTCGTCATCACGCTCGGTGACGTCTCGCGCGGCTACTCGCGGCGGGTGCTCCTGTCGGGCCCGATTCGCGGTGAGACCTGGAGCGCCATCATTCACGGCTCCTCGCGGGAGCGCGGTGACGTGAAGCACCAGAAGCTCGACCTCGAGTTCTCGAGCCCCGAGTCGTCGCGCGGCCGGTTGATCGTCGGCCTCAGCCACGAGCTGAACCTCGTCGGAGAAGAGACCGCGGCGTGGCTCTCGCTCGCGCGCCGTGACACCCAGCGCGCCGAGACGCAGCTCGAAGCCGCCGAGACGGCGCTGCGGGCCATCGTCGCCATGGCGCCCGAAGGCATTCCCGTGCGGAGGCACCTCGAGCGGCTCGCCGATCTCCGCTCGGCCGTCGAACGTGGCGAGGGCGACATTCCGCTGCTCATTCGTCGGGCGCAGGCCGCGCGCGCCGGCACCAACGTGAGCCAGGTCATTCCCATTCAGAACTACCGTGGCCAGAAGCGCTGAGCGTTCGCTGAAGTTCGGCGAGCCCGTCAGGCGCCAGGCGCCCAGCTCAGCATCGCGTGCAGCGGAATGAAGAGCGGCGTCGCCGCGTCACCCAGCAGCACGTCGAACGGCCCAACGGCGATCAGCGGCTGCGTGAGCGTGATGCCGTTGCGGAGCACGAGCTTGATCGGCTTGCCCACGAGGTCGAGCAGCGGCCGTGGATCGCTGACCGGCCGGCGCGACGGCTGACGGGCCACCGGCGTCGGCTTCTGCGACAGCTTCGGGTCGCGCTCGACCTGCGTTCCCAGCGCCTCCCACGTCTGCCTCGTCGCCATCACCACGATCTGCAGCTTCTCGATGCGGCCCGAGCGTTCACACTCGAAGGCCACGGGCTGCACCGCCGTGATCAGATCGAGCACCGTGCGCTCGCCCAGCACCAGGCTCAGCTCGGTCTTGTTCTCGATGAGCGACGCGATGAACGCATCGATGGGGGCACCGTCGACCGAGGCGCGCGCCTTCTTCACCTCGTCACGGCGCTTCGCCCGCGCGCGCCGCGCGAGAAAGTCTTCGACCGACAGACCGCTCTGCACGACCCCGAACGCCTCGGTCAGCTCCAGGTTCGGGTTCTTGTCCATCAGCGTGAAGGCCTGGTCGAAGCGCTTCGCCTCTTCGGCGTGCAGCTTCTTCCAGATGCGGCACTTCATCTTGCCTTCGAGATCACCGCGCGCGATGCGGTACGGCACGCGCTCCTTCTTGGCGAGGGCCGCGATGGCCTCTGGGGTCGGAGGAGGGCGGGGCGTCGAAGGGCCACGGAACCCACCACCGCGCGGCGGACCACGACCGGGAGCCCGGGGGCCCGAGGCACGAGCTGGCGGGAACCCGGCCGCCGCGGGGCTCACCGAGCTCGTGGGGTGAATCGAGGCGCGGCTCACCACCGGCGCCGCCGTCGGGCTGACGGCGCGCGGAGCGACGGGCACGACGGCCGGCGTCGACGTCGAGCTGGTGGTGCGCGGCGTGACGGGCCGCGGCGCCAGAGCGGGCGACACCGGTCGCGGCGCCACGGGCACCACGCCCGACGCGGGGCCTTTGCGAATCACTTCCACCCGCGGCGCAGGCTTCTTGGTTTTGTCGTTCGTGTCGGTCACGGCGTCACCAGCTCGGGCAGCTCGACGGCCCAGCGCTGCGCTTCTTTCACCATCGTCACGCGTTCTTGCACGTCTGCTCCCGCTGGGCACGCGCCGCTCGCGTCGAGGGGTTGGTTGCACAGCTTCACGTCGAGCTCGGCCTTCGCCTCATCGGCCTTTGCCACCGAGATCGAGACGAGCGGTGACGCCCGCCGCGGCGACAGAAACGACAGCAGCGCCGGCTCTTCCTTGATGGTGCCCTTCGACGCGGCCGACAGCGTCTTCGCGCGCTCGGTCAGCAAGGCGCGGCTCTTGTCGCTCAGCATGGTGAAGGCCGTCTTCGCGTCCTGCCTGCGCACGGTGTCGCTGAAGACGCGGAAGGTGCCGTCGGGCGTGGTCGGCGGAGCCTTCTGACAGGCGGTCACCAGAACGACGACGAGGAGCGACGAGGAACGCATGGGCCGCCACTTCATATACCTGGGAGGGCAGGGCGCGCGCTCCTCCGTTTTCCGACCAGGCGGGGTGGGTCACTCCGCTTGCCGCACCTGATTCCGGCCGCCCTGTTTGGCGTCGTAGAGACACTCGTCCGCGAGCTGAACGAGCTGCTCGGGCGTCTCGATGATGGGAGATGGGGCCGTCGAGACCCCGATGCTGGCCGTGCACCGCACCGTCTCGGGCGGCTCGACCGTGCGGCAGGTCAAGCGCATGGCCTCGACCCCCATGCGCACCCGCTCGGCGGCGCGCCACGCCTCTTCGGGTGACGTCTCGGGCAGCAGCGCGATCAGCTCTTCACCGCCGTAGCGGGCGAGCACGTCGACGTCGCGCAGGGCCCGCCGCGCCACCGCCGCCACCTCTTTGAGCACCACGTCACCGAACGGGTGCCCCCAGGTGTCGTTCACCTTCTTGAAGTGATCGATGTCGAGCAGCATGCACGACAGCGGCGCGCGGTAGCGAAGGCTGCGCGCCCACTCGGCCTGCAGCCGCTCCTCGAAGTGGCGACGGTTGATGAGCCCGGTGAGGCCGTCGGTGCGCGAGAGGTGCTCGAGCGCCGCGCGTTTCTCTTCGAGCTCGCGGTTGATGCGATCGAGCTCTTTGTTCTTCTCGACCAGCGTGTCCTGCAGGGCCTTCAGCCGAAGCATCGACTTCACGCGCGCCGAGAGCTCGTGCATGTCGAACGGCTTGACGAGGTAGTCGTCGGCGCCCAGCTCGAGCCCCTCGACCTTGCCGGCGCTGCGCCCGGCCGTCATCAGAATCACCGGCGTGAACGCGAACCCCGCCCCCTGGTTCGCCTTCACGATGCGGCAGACCTCGACGCCGCCGAGCCCCGGCATCTCGACGTCCATCAAGATGAGATCGGGGTGGTGTTTGCGAATCGCCGTGAGCGCCTGGGTGCCGTCTTCGGCTTCGACGAAGCGGTAGCCCTGCGGCTCGAGCCCGCGCCGAAGCAGCTCGAGCACCGCGCGGTCGTCGTCGACGAGCAGCACCAGCCGGCCCTCGAGCGTGACGGCCGTGTCGTCCCTGCGCGCGACCTCGAGTGTCTTTCGGCGGGCCTGGGCCATTGAAGGGTCAGGAGCCTACCGCATTGTGGCCCGCCGCCAGCTTCACGAGCCGCGCGCGGTACACCGGCTGACCGCTGACGAGGTAGCGCCGCTCACGCGTCGAAGGCGCCTCTTCGGGGTCGTACGGGTGGAAGACGCCGGGGCCGAGCGGGTTGTGGAAGCCCGCCTGCTCGAGCACCGAGAGGCCCTGCTTCGCGCGGTCTTCGACATCGGTGCGGAAGTCGAAGCGGCCTCCGACCTTCAGCAGCCCCAGCAGCAGCTTCGTGAAGTCGGGCAGCAGAATGGCGCGCTTGAAGTGGGCCCGTTTCCACCAGGGGTCGGGGAACTGCAGGTGAATCACGTCGAGGGTGTTGGGCGCGAAGATCTTCGGCACCACGATGCGCGCGTCGCCTTCGATCACCTTCAGCCGCGTCAGGCCGTGCTTCTCGGCCCGGTGTGCCACCTCGCGCGCGTACTTCTTGCGCCACTCGAACGCGAGGTAGCGAATGGTGGGGTCGCGGCGACAGTGCTCGAGGGCGAAGCCTCCAGCACCGCAGCCGATCTCGAGCTCGAGCGAGCCGTCACCACCGAAGATCGCCGACCAGTCGGGCGGCTTCTCCATCGTGGCGATGTCTTCGCCGGCCTTCACGGGGCGGAGCGGAATGCGTGACATGAACGGGGGCCGCAAACCACAACTCGCGTCGCTTCGACAGTGAACAACGCCAGCTTCGGCTATAGCTCCCGTCCCGATGCTGACGTTCCCGTCTCTGACCGCTGCCGCCGACGCGCAGGCCCTGAAGGGGTTCGCCGTGTGCCTCGGCAACTTCGACGGCGTTCACCTCGGCCACCAGGCGCTCTTCCAGGCCGCGGCCGCGCTCGGGCCCGTCGGTGTCGTCACCTTCGACCCGCACCCGGGCAAGGTGCTGCAGCCCGACCTCGCCCCGCGCCTCATCGCGACCCCCGAGCGGAAGCTCGAATTGCTCGCGCAGGCCGGCGTCGTCGCCTGCGTCGTGCAGCCCTTCACGCGTGACTTCGCGCGCACCACCCCCGCCGACTTCGAGGCGCTGCTCTTCGATCGCCTCGCCGTGAAGGCCGTCGTCGTCGGCGCCGACTTCACCTACGGCTCCAGGCGCGCGGGGTCGGTCGAGACGCTCCGGGTGGCGGCGCAGGCGAGGAGTGCGCAGGTCGTCATCGTGCCGCCGGTCTCACTCGAAGGGGTCGTCGTCTCGTCGACCAGGGTGCGCGAGTACGTGCTCGAAGGGCGAGTCGACGCGGCCGCGCGCCTGCTCGGCCGGCCGTTCGATCTCGAAGGTGTCGTCGTCACCGGCGCGCAGCGTGGCCGCACCATCGGCTTCCCGACCGCCAACGTCGACACCCTCAACGAGCTGCGCCCGGCGGCTGGCGTCTATGCCATCTCGGTGACCTTGCCCGGCGGCGTCGTGTACGGCGGCGCGTGCAACCTCGGCGTCAAGCCCACCTTCGAAGGCCAGGACGTCACCATCGAGTGCAACCTGTTCGACTACAGCGGCGATCTCTACGGCCAGAAGCTGCGGGTCGCGTTCCTCGAACGGCTGCGCGCCGAGCAACGCTTCTCGGGGCTCGAGGCGCTCAAGGCCCAGATCGAACGTGATGTCGTCGCCGCGCGCGCAGTCATCAATCGTGCCCGCGGTTGAAGCGCCCACACGCCCGCACACCGTCGTGAAGCTTGACTCGTGTGGACGCAGGTACTTCCATTTCGCGGCTCGTCGTCGACCTACTTCGCAGCATTCGCGAGAGGCAATCAAACATGTCTGGCCGTCTGGGTGAGCTGCTCGTCCGGGAAAATCTGATCTCGGTGCAGCAACTGCGCAAAGCGCAGGAAGAACAGCAGAAGAACGGAACGCGCATCAGCACCGCCCTCATCAAGGTCGGTGCGATCGAGGAGTCGAAGCTCACCGACTTCCTCTCGAAGCAGTACGGCGTTCCGGCCATCAACCTCAAAGAGTTCGACGTCGACCCCGAGATCATCAAGCTCGTGCCGAAGGACGTGGCCGAGAAGCACCTGGTGATTCCGGTGAACCGCGCCGGCAGCTCGCTCATCGTCGCGATGTGCGACCCGTCGAACATCTACGCGGTCGACGATCTCAAGTTCCTCACTGGCTACAACATCGAGCCGGTGGTCACGAGCGAGCCCGCGCTCCGTGAGGCGATCGAGAAGTACTACGCCGAGAAGGGGCCGAACCTCGAAGACATCATCAACACGATGGAGGACGACGTCGAGGTCGCCGA
>JAEUJR010000671.1 GCA_016793585.1 Archangium sp. | reverse complement strand
CAGCGCGGTGGCCGGTGACACGTGCGCGACCGCGATCGCGATGACGCCCATCAGCTCGACGCAGTTCACGGCGACGGGCTCGTTGACCTCCGCGAACGACGACTCCTCGGGGACCTGTGGCGGCGCGGGAAAGGACATCGCCTTCACGTTCGTGGTGGCCCAGGCCTCCGACGTGAGCTTCACCATCACCAGCATCGGCGGCAGCAGCACGCCGGTGGGGTACCTGCGCCGTGACGACTGCACGACCGAGCTGCGCTGCCAGAGCGGCACCTCGGCGAGCACGCCAGTCAATCTGCAGGCCGGGAGCTACCGGTTGATCGTCGACGCGCTCAGCGCCACGGCGACGGGCACCTTCACCGCGACCGTCACCTTGTCCACCCCGGTGCCCATGGTGGGCGACGACTGCAGCGGCGCCGAGGTGCTGACGCTGACGAGCGGCTCGACGACCGTCTCTGCGACGACCGACGGCTACATGCAGAACGTCACCACCACGGCCTGCACGGCGGCCGGGCCCGATCGCTACTACCGCCTCACGCTCCCCACGACGACGGCCTCGCTCACGGCGACCGTCACGCCCTCGTCGGGTTCGCGCGCCAGCGTGATGCTGCTGGGCCCCACCACCATCGCGTCGTGTGCCACCGCGAGTGAGCTGACGTGCGGCGAGTCGCCGAGCAGCAGCGCGCAGGGCACCCTCACCGCCACCAGCCTCGCCTCGGGCACGTACTACCTGGTGGTGAAGAATGTCGGCGTCGGCAGCGGCGCCTTCAGCATGACGGTCACGACCCAGACGGCCGGTATCGCCGGAGACACCTGCTCGACCGCGGTTCCGCTCGTCTTCACCGGCGGCGCAGCGTCGGCCTCGAGCACCGTGAGCGGCGCAGCGAACGACCAGAGCTCGACCTGCGCCACCAGCAGCGCCGACGTCGTCTATTCCTTCACGGCGACGGCCGGCCAGGTCTTCAGCGCCTCCGTCACGCCCGGTTCGACGTGGCGCCCGATTCTCACGCTCATGCAGGGTACGGCCTGCAGCTCGGCCACCCAGACGGCGTGCAACGCGTCGACGACCGGCGGAGGGAGCGCGAGTATTCCTTCGACGACGCTGACGGCCGGCACGTACTACCTCTGGGTCGACTCGGTGTCGGGTGCGGGCGCAGGCACCTTCACCCTCAGCGCCTCGTTGACGGGCGGCACCTCGACCGGCGGCGAGTCGTGCACCGCCCCCACGCCCCTCACCTTCGTCGGCAACAGCGCCACCGTCTCGGGCACCACCGTCGGCCGCGTCAACGACAACACCTCGTCGCTCGTCTGCACCTCGGTCACGGGACCCGACGTCGTCTATTCCTTCACCGTCACCAGCGGCCAGTCGGTGACGGCCGTGCTCACGCCGTCGGGCAGCTTCCGCGGCGCGTTGGTGCTCGAAGGCCCCAGCGCCAGCTGCAGCACCGCCTCGGAGTACGACTGCCTGGCCGGCACCGCGAGCGGCGCGACGGTGAACTTCAGCGCGACGTCGCTGGCTGCCGGTACGTACTACCTCTGGGTCGATGGCGTCTCGGGCGCCTCGGGCACGTTCTCGCTGAGCGTGACGTTGAGCGGCGGCACCGTCGCGTCGGGCGAGAGCTGCTCCGACCCGATTCCGCTCTCGTTCTCGCTGGGCACGACGGGCACCGCCTCGGTGAGCGGCTCGACCACCACGGCGATCAGCGATCGCACCTCGGCGTCGTGTGGCGGCAGCGGCCCCGACCGCGTCTACTCGTTCACCGTGAGCGGCACGCGCAGCTTCAGCGTCACCCTCACGCCGGGGAGCGGCTTCGCGACGCCCGTGCTCGCCCTGACGGGGCCCAGCGCGACCTGCAGCTCGGCGAGCGAGCTGGTGTGCACTGGCGGCAACCTCACGTTCGGCCCCATCAGCCGCACGCTCACCTCGGGCACCTACTATCTCTGGGTCGACGGCTTCAGCTCGTCGTCGGGCACCTACAGCTTCACCGCCACCCTCAACTGACGGCCAGCGTGAAGTGACTCGACTCACGCACCTCGGCGATGGCCGCCTTGTCGGCCTCGTCGTCGGGCGGGTGAAGCCAGCGCACCATCTCGTCGGCCTCCCACGCGTACGGCTGACCGTTGAGCAGCATGCGCCCCTCGGCCACCGCTCGGGTCGCGTCGAGCAGCGAGATGCCGCGCACGTCACGGCACAGCGCCTCGAAGCGCCCCTGCCGCGCAGAGTTGACGAAACGCGCTGACTGCCGCGCTGCCCACGCCATGTGGAACCACGACGGCCGAAAGGCGACGCCGTCGAGCAACAGCCGCTGCGCCATCAACGTGAGCAGGTGCGTGAGCTCCTTCGCGAGGCCCAGGCCGGGCACCTCTTGACCGGGCAGCTGCGGCCGAACCGACGAGAAGCGCGCGCGCGGGTTTCGGAGCGAGAGCCAGTTGACGAAGAGGAAGGTGCCGTCACCGACACGCCGGCGCTCGACTTCGAGCTCGACCAGCACCACGTTTCCACCGGTGGTCGAGTCGCGGCCCAGCAGGCGGGCGCGGTCGTACGCCCCTGCGCGATCGATCACGACGTGCAGGTTCTCGAAGCCCAGCCGACGAACGAGCGGCAGCACCCGGTACTTCTCGAGCGCGAACTCGAGCCCTTCGGGCGTGTAGTACGAGACGAGCCGCGCGGGCCCGCTGCGGGGAAGCCCCAGCGCCTCGGCGACGTCGGCCTCCGAGAGCAGCGGCGCGCTGCCCAGGTTCTCGGGCTTGATGCTGCGGGCGATGCCCTTCATGCGCGCAGCGAGCGGGTCGAAGTCGGAGGGGATTGGCTCGTCAGAGTGCTTCGCCAGCACCAGCCCCGAGCCCGCGAGCACCTTCCACGCGTGCGAGGTGTAGCCACCGGCGGGCAGCCACAGCTGCGGCAGCTCGGCGAAGTGCTCGAGCACGCGCAGATCGCGACGGCGCACGCCCGAGAGCGAGAGCCCCAGCGTGCCCAGCCGATCACCCGCGAGCACGTCACCACCAGCGAGCACGAACGCGAAGTCGACCTTCGGCGCGCGGGACAAGAGCTTCTCGAGCGCGTCGAGGTACACGTCGTCACCCGAGCCTTCGGGCAGCTGCACCTCGTCGACGCCCTCGAGCGGGCCCCACGACGTGCCCGAGATGGAGCCCAGCCACACCGACGCGTCACGGCCCAGACAGGCAGCCGTTCCATCGGGCGGGTGACAGTCGAGATCGAGCACCGCGATGCGGCCGGTGAAGCCGTCGGCGCGCAGCACGGCGATGGCGACCGCGACGTCGTGTACGGCGCAGAAGCCCGCTCCGCGAGAAGGCGCCGCGTGATGGAACCCGCCGAGCGTGTTGAGCACGGGAGACGTGTGCGCGAGCGCGTGTCGGGCGCCCTGAATGGTGCCGCCCGTCGCCAGGCGTACCGTGCGCAACACCTCGTCGACGTAGACGTCGGAGGGATCGACCGCGAACAGGTGGGCGATCGTCTCGACCTTCTGCAGCGACTCCAGGTACTCGTCGGTGTGAACGCGGCCGAGGTCGGCGTAGCTCGCGGGCTGCGGCGTGATCACATCGGAGGCCGCGATGATCTCCGAGGCGAGCAAGTAGTGAATGGCGTCGTCAGCGCGTCGCGTCTCGAGGTGCGCAGGGCCTGACTCCACCCCGCTCAGCGGAAGACGGTACGCCTCGTCGTAGAAGACCTTGAGCCGCGCACCGCGATCGAACCAGCGCCGCAGACCTTGAGGGAGCACTGAAGACCGTCAGAAATCGATGGTGACGACGCTGCCACCTTCGGTGTTGGTCGCGGGCTCGTCCTTCTCCGAGCGGCGATCAGCCGAGTCGTCGTCGTCACGGTGGAGCGGGATTTCGACCTGAGGCCGCTGCCGCTCCTGGCGCTGACGCTCCGCTTCACGGCGACGCAGCTCTTCGATGATGTACCCGTCGAGCATGTTGGAGACTCCCGTCGAACCGCCGTGTGAAGCTGCTGCAATGATAACCGGCCCGGCACCACCCACAACCCACGCTGACGCAGCGCGAACCACCCGATTTCACTGGACGCGTCGGCCCAGCCTCACTGACTCAGTCACCGAGGGCCTCGGTGACGTTCACTTCGACGACTCGATGCGCTTCTTGAAGTTCTCCATCAGCTTCGGAAGCTGGCTGTCGACCAGCGCATTGAGAATCGTCTTGGGCACCAGCGGGCCCACCGTCACTTCGATGTTGTAGGTGCCCTTGGTGGTTCCATTGCCTGCGTCTTCGAGCACCCAACCGCCCTTGTTGTCCTTCATGAACTCGCCGTCGATGAACGACCAGCTGACACGGTTGGGCTTCTCTTCCTTCATGTGCACCGTGTACTTGATGACCTTCACGACCTCGGCCTCGTAGTGCACGTCGACTTCGTTGCCGCGGCGGTTCGAGGTTCGGATCTTCTTCACCTCGGGCAGAAAGTCCGGGTAGCGCTCGTAGTCGGAGATGATCTCGAAGCACTTCTCGATGGGAGCGTTGAAGACGATCGAGCGGGTCGCGCCAGGCATGCGGGGAGTTCCTCCGAAACGAGAGAGCGCCGGAGCGTACCAGCCCCCGGCTGATCAGCAGGGAAATTGATCCACCCGGTGGATCACATCGGCTTCTTGTCGAAGCGGTGCGTCGCGGTCACGAACCGGACGGTGCCCGTCTTCGAGCGCATCACGATGCTGTGGGTCTCGGCGCCGTGGGCGAAGAACCGAACGCCCTTGAGGAAGTCACTCGAGGTGACGCCGGTCGCGGCGAACATGACGTCGCCACGGGCCAGCTCTTCGGCGCGGTAAATGCGGTGCTCGTCGACGATGCCCATCTTCTTCGCGCGCTCTCGCTCCTCTTCGCTGCGGAACTTGAGGCGGCCCTGGAAGTCCCCGTCGACGCAGCGCACCGCAGCCGCGCCGATCACGCCTTCGGGAGCGCCGCCCGTGCCCATGAGCAGATCGACGCCGCTCTCGACGAAGCAGGTCGACACCGCGCCGGCGACGTCGCCATCTTCGATGAGGCGAACGCGGGCGCCGCACGCGCGCACCTCGGCGATCAACGAGTGGTGACGCTCCCGATCGAGGATCACGACCGTGAGCTCGGACACCTCGCGGCCGAGCGCCTTGGCGACCGAGCGCAGGTTCTCGGTGGGCGTCTTCGCGAGGCTGATGGCACCACGCGCGCCGGGGCCGCAGGCGATCTTCTCCATGTACGTGTCGGGCGCGTTGAGCAGGTTGCCCTTCTCGGCGAGCGCGACGACCGAGATCGCGCCGGGGCGGCCGTAGGCGCAGAGGTTCGTGCCCTCGAGCGG
Source organism: Archangium sp. (assembly GCA_016793585.1). The sequence goes on along the minus strand of JAEUJR010000671.1, from coordinate 6,509 downwards.
GTCGAGCGCGATGTCGACGGGCGGCGCGCTGGTGGTGCCCTTGCCGACGCGTTCACCGATGTAGAGCATCGGCGCTTCGTCGCGTTCGCCTTCACCGATGACGACGGTGCCGTCGATGTTCAGCTCGTCGAAGGCCTTTCGCATGGCGTCGACGGCGGCCTGATCAGACTCGTTCTTGTTGCCGCGGCCCATGAGGCGCGCAGACGAGATGGCGGCCTGCTCGGTGACGCGCACGACTTCGAGGGCAAGGTTGCGATCCATGGAGGTCTCCGGGAGATTCTTCGCGGCTCAGGCGCTGAGCAGTCGCATCACCTCTGGGGGAAGTCCAGTTGGTTTTCCCCCGGGGCCGATGCAGGCGTGCACGGTGTGGCCCGTGACGAGCTCGTCTCGCGTGGCTTCGCGGCGCACGACATATTCGAAGCGCATCGAGGCGCGTTTGAGCTCGGCGAGCTTCACCTCGATGAGAATGACGTCGTCGTACTTCGCGGGCGAGCGATAGCGGGCGTTGGCCTCCACGACCGGCAGCCCGAAGCCCTGCTTCTCGAGCTCGACGTAGCTGCCCCCGAGCGAGCGGAAGAACTCGCTGCGCGAGAGCTCGAAGTAGCGAAAGTAGTTCGCGTAGTAGACGACGCCCATCTGATCGGTGTCGCCGTAGATGACGCGGGTACGGGCTTCGACGACGCGTGAGGTCGGCTGCGGAGGGGGCATCGCAGCCCGCGTCTAGCGCATCATCTCGCTCGACCGGTCGGGAGAAAGCGACCATTGTTCGCGGCCCATGATGAGCCGCCTCCTCGCGCTCTGTTGTCTTCTCGCGGCGCTGCCCTCGTTCGCGAAGCCCCCTCGCCTGACCGTCTTCATCAGCGTCGACGCGATGGGCACCGACGTCTTCCAGAAACACCGCCCGCGCATGAAGGCCGGCCTGGCGCGGCTCATTGCCGAAGGCGCGTTCGTGCCCTCGCTGCACTACGAGCACGCCGAGTGCGTGACGGCCGCCGGCCACACGACGCTGGTCACCGGCGCCAACCCGTGGCGGCACGGCATCGTCTCGAACAAGGTCTTCAACCGCGCGACGGGCAAGCTCGAGCCCGTCTTCGTCGACCCCAACCACCCGATGCTCGAGGCGCCGCTCGGCAACGACGACGTCTCGCCCGATCACCTGCTGGCCGAGACGCTCTCCGATCGCGTGCGCGCCTCGACGTGGATGAAGGGCAAGTCGATCTCCATCGCCGGCAAGGGGCGCGCCGCGATCGCGATGGCGGGGCGCCTGGGCGAGGCCTGGTGGTTTCACGAGCAGCTCGGCCGCTTCGTGACGAGCACCTGGTACCGCAAGGCCGTGCCCACCTGGGTGCAGGCCTACAACGACAAGAAGTTCGCCGACGCCTACCAGGCGAAGAAGTGGGAGCTGCTCTCGCCCGTGAAGGACTACCAGGGCGACGACGAGCGGCCGTTCGAGAGCGACTGGTACGGCATGTCGCGTGTGTTCCCCCACCCGCTCTCGGGTGGCCTGCCCTCGCCCGGCCCGCAGTCGTACTCGGCGCTCGCCTCGAGCCCGATGATGAACGACGTGCTCGTCGAGTTCGCGAAGGCGGCCATCGAAGGGGAGCAGCTGGGCAAAGACGACGTGCCCGATCTGCTGTCGATCAGCTTCTCGCCCTTCGATCGCACGTATCACCTGTACGGCCCCTCCTCGTGGGAGATGCAGGACATGGTGGTGCGCCTCGACAAGACGATCGGCGAGCTGCTGCAGGCGCTCGAGCGCACCGTCGGCAAGGGCAACGTCGTCGTCGTCATGTCGGCCGATCACGGCGGCGCAGCGATTCCCGAAGAGTGGGCGGTGCTGGGCCTCGAAGGGAAACGCGTGCCCCCGGCGCAGCTCACCGGCGCGGTGAACGACGCGCTCAAACCGAAGCTCGGCATCGAGAAGGTGATCGCCGCCAACGAAGAGACTGACGTGTACCTCGACTGGAAGGCCATCGCCGACAAGCGGCTCGACCTGGTGACGGTGCGGCGCCAGGTCGCCGAGCAGCTGCGCGCGTTGCCTGAGGTGGCCCTCGCGGTGTCGCGCGACGATCTCTTCGGGCCCGACCCGGGTGGGTTCGTGCGCTCGCTGCAGCTCGGCTTTCACCCCGATCGCAGCGGCGACGTGCTGATGGTGCTCAAGCCCTTCAACGTGCTCGAGAGCGAGCCGCGCGGCACCTCACATGGAACGCCGTATTCGTACGACTCCGAGGTGCCGTTGCTGCTCTGGGGCCGCGGTGTGAAGCCGGGCATCTCGGCCTCGTGGGCGCGCGCGGTCGACGTCGCCCCCACCGCCGCCGCGCTGATGGAGCTGGGCACGCCCGCGATGACCGAGGGGCGAGCGCTCTCGGAGTTGCTCGCGCTCCCGAAGTGAAGCCCCGCGCGCCGTTCGTCACGCTCGTCGAGCCCGCGCTGCCGGCCGCGCAGTTCGCGACGCTGCGGCGGCGCATTCTCTCGCTGGGTGAGGAGCGGCTTCGGGAGAGCTACCAGACGACCTTCTGGTTCCAGCTCTCGACGCCGCCCACCAACGTCGTGGAACAGGCGGTGACGACGCTGGTGCAGCACCTGACGCCCGAGCGTCGACGTGGCGTGACGGGCGTGGAGTGGTGGCTCTCGCGCATGCGCACCTCGAACGTGAAGGTCGACTTCCACGTCGACCGCGACAACGCGCACTTCGACGACACCGGCAAGACCGTCACGCCGCACACCTCGTCGCTGCTCTACGTCACGAAGAGCGTGGGTGGGCTGCTGGCGGTGACGAAGAAGAAGGCCGACCCTTCGCGGCCCGCGTGTGCGCCTGACACCGACGACTTCGACTTCGTCGAGCCCGGCCCGAACCGGTTCGCCTTCTTCGACGCGAAGCTGACGCACGGGGTGCTCGACGCGCGCAACGAGATTCCGCTCAAGCGGCTGCCCACCGAGCCGGGGTGGCGCATCGGCATCGCGATCAACTTCTGGAAGCGGCGGCCGAGGCGGGTCGCCACCTTTCCCGAGTCGACACACTATCGACGCTTGGAAATCGGGGGCCGGGCCGTTTAGGGTTGTCGAACGATGCATCGGGCGCTGCTCCTCAGCGTGATGTTCGCGACCACGGCACTCGCTGGGACGGAAGAGCCGTCAGCCGAGCCGTCAGCCGAGCCGTTCACCCTCGACGCTTCGACCGCCATCAAGATGACGGTGGGCCACGCGTTCGAGCGCTCGGTCGCCCGCGAGCGCATCGGCTACCTGCTCGAGTACTGGGCACGCCGCTTCAGCATTCACAGCGAGTGGCGCGGCGACCGCGTCTTCCTCACCGGCAGCGTCTGGGGCGTCGAGATCAAGGCCGTCTTCAGCGTGCAGGAGAAGGCCGTGTTCGCCATGGCCTATGACCCGGGCACGATGCTGGCCTCGGCGGCGCAGAGCTACGTGAACAAGAAGCTCCGCAAGTACCTGCACCCCACCTACGAAGAGCCCTGAGTGGGTTCCGACGAAGCTGTGGCGGCGATGCTTGGGCTGGTGGCCTGTGTCGGGTACGTGCTGCCCTTCGGGCTGGTGGCCGCGCTCGCATGGTGGGTCGGTACCCGCAGCTCGCGGGCCCTCAAGCGCGGCATGGCCCAACTCGAAGAGGGCCGAGTGCTCGAGGCGTACGAGTCGTTCGCGTCGTGCAACGACAAGCTGCTGCTGCGTGGGCAGGCCTCGATGTGGCTGTGGCGGCTCAACTCAGCGAGGCACGAGCTCGACTCGGCGGCGTCGATTCTGGAGCGGCGAGACGAGCTCAAGGTGGCGCCGTACCTCGCGCTCGCGGCCGCGCTGCGTGGCGATCGTGACGTCGAAGACTGGGTGATGCTGTCGGGCGCCCGCTCGTCGAGTCAGCCGGAGGCGCGCCTTGCCCTCTCGGTGATGGAGCTGCGCCGGGGGCACTGGAAGGCGGCGCTCGAGGCGTTGCCCACGACGACGGGCAACCCGCGCGCGCGCGCCCTGCTCGAGGTGATCAGCGCGCTGGCGACGACCCGGCTCGACGGCCAGGCCCGAAAGCTCGACACCGCCGCCCTGCTCGGAGAGGGCAGCATCGAAGAGCTGAAGAAGTGGTGGCCCGAGCTCGCCGCGGCGCTCGAGAACGGCACCACCACCGTGCCTGATCAGCCGATCACCAACCCCTGATCAGCAGATCAGCGGTGCGCGCGAAGCCCACATGCTGCCGCCGCTCAAGTCCACGAAAGTCCACTTTTCTTTCATGTCGGACGGTGTGCGAACCCACCTCGTCGCACATGGGCGTCGCTGGCGAGGGTGTGATCGAGATCGCGCCGGTGGCGGTAAATCGGCCTCGGAGAACTCTGGCTTTACAGAGGGGTGTCGACGATCACAATTCGCGGCCCCATGTCGGAGATCGCGCGCGGCCTGAGCCGCGACCTCGAGGCCGTTCCCCAACCGCCTCCTCAGATGAGCGTCATTCCCTCGTCCGATGGGCTGACGCGGTTTCATCAGCGCCTCGTGGCCGAGGAGCTGACCGGCAAGCAGGGCGACGCCCAGCAGCGCGTCGTGCGTGCGTTGTCGGAGGCGAAGGTCGATCTCAACCCGCACCAGCTCGAGGCGGCCGTCTTCGCCATCGACTCGTTGCCGCGCGGCGGCTGCATGCTCGCCGACGAGGTCGGTCTCGGGAAGACGATCGAAGCGGGCATGGTGTTGAGCCAGCTCGTCAGCGAGGGCAAGTCGCGCATTCTGGTGCTCGCGCCGGCGACGCTGCGCGCCCAGTGGCAGCAGGAGCTGAAGGACAAGTTCGATCTCGAGTCGACCGTCGTCGACGGCCGCACCGTTCGCGCCACGGGTAACTGCTTCGATCAGAGCGTTCCCATCGTGATCGCGTCGCACCCGTTCGCGGCGAACCGCTCCGAGCTGCTCGCACAAATCACGTGGGATCTCGTCGTCATCGACGAGGCGCACCGCCTTCGCAACGCGCACAAGCCGGGCAACAAGACGGGCAAGGCGCTCAAGGCTGGCCTTCGCAACGCGCCCAAGCTGCTGCTCACCGCGACGCCGCTGCAGAACGATCTGAGCGAGCTCTTCGGCCTCATCTCGCTGCTCGACGAGCAGATTCTCGGGCCTGAAGAGGCGTTTCGCGCGCACTTCCCCATCGACCCCGAGCACGGCGGGCTCACCGAGGCTGCGTCGCGCGACATCAAGCAGCGCCTCGCGCCCGTGGTTCAGCGCACGCTGCGCCGGCAGGTGCGTGAGTACGTGCGGTACACGAACCGCCGGTCGGTCGTCGAAGACTTCACGCCGCTGCCCGAAGAGCAGGCGCTGTACGACGACGTGTCGGAGTACCTGCGCCGCAACGAGTGCGCGGCCATCGAGCCCGGCAAACGCACACTGCTCACGATGGTGTACCGGAAGCTGCTCGCGTCATCGACCTACGCGATCGCGCCCACGCTCCGCCGCCTGGCCGAGTCGCTCGAGAAGCGGCTCGAGTACGCGAAGCTGAGCCAGTCGGGCAGCGCGCTGCTCTTCGAGCCCGAAGAGACGAAGCAGTACGCCGAAGAGGCCGAAGAGTGGTCTGACGACCCGACCGAGAAGCCGCACACGCTCGACGCGATGAAGCGCGAGGTGTGGGAGCTGCAGCAGTTCGCCAACCGCGCCGACAAGATTCGGGTGAACTCGAAGGGCGAAGCGCTCAAGCGGGCGATCGATCGCGTCTTCACCGTCGCGCGCGCGCACCAGTGGCCCGAGAAGGCCGTCATCTTCACCGAGTCGAAGCGCACGCTCGAGTACCTCGATCAGCTGCTCTCGGGGCACGGGTTCGCGGGCAAGATCGCCAAGCTCACGGGCGACGCCGGCACGCCCGAGGCCCGCCGCGCCCTCGTCGAAGACTTCCGCAACCGCGCCCAGATTCTGCTCTCGACCGAGGCCGGCGCCGAAGGTCTGAACCTGCAGTTCTGCAACCTGGTCGTGAACTACGACCTGCCGTGGAACCCGCAGCGCGTGGAGCAGCGCATCGGCCGCTGCCATCGCTACGGCCAGGCCCGCGACGTGCTGGTGCTGAACTTCTTGAACCGCTCCAACGCCGCCGACGCGCGCCTGTACGAGCTGCTCGAGAAGAAGCTGAACCTGTTCGACGGCGTCTTCGGCGCCTCCGACGAGATTCTGGGCGCGCTCGAGAACGGCGTCGACTTCGAGAAGCGGGTGCTCGAGATCTACCAGTCGTGCCGAATGCCCGAGGACATCAACGCGGCCTTCGACGCCCTGCGGAAGGATCTCGAGTCGCGTATCGATCAGCGCATGACCGAGACGCGCTCGCTGCTCATCGAGCGCTTCGACGGCGAGGTGCGCAAGCGCCTGCGGCTGGCCACCGAGAACGCGAAGGCAGCGCTGAAGACGCGCAAGGCCAACGAAGAGCAGCTGACGGGAGCGGTGCTCGGCAAGGCCGTCACCGGTCGCAAGCAACTGCAGCTCGCCGCGAAAGAGGTGCGCTCGCGCGTCACCGACGCGGGCAGCCAGATCGTCATCGACGGCAGCAC
>JAEUJR010000667.1 GCA_016793585.1 Archangium sp. | reverse complement strand
GTCGAACGTCTTGGGGTCGACGATGGTGCTGTTGATGTTCGTGAAGACCTTGAACTCGTCGGCGCAGCGAACGTCGTAGCCGTAGCTCGAGGTGCCGTACGAGACGATCTTGCGCCCCTCGGTCTCGCGCACCATGCCCGCTTCGAAGGGCTCGATCATCTTGCGCTCGAGCGCCATGCGGCGAATCCACTTGTCGGCCTTGATGGTCATCGCGCCCATATGCCAGAGCCTCCACGGGCCGTCATCGCGATAAACCGTCGGCCATGGGCACTCCTGCACGCATCGGCATCGTCACCATGTCTGACCGCGCCTCGGCCGGCGTCTACGAAGACCTCTCGGGCAAGGCCATCGAAGCGACGCTCACCGAGTGGCTCTCGAGCCCGTGGGAAAAGCAGTACCGGCTGATTCCCGACGACCGCGCCACCATCGAGCGCACGCTCGTCGAGCTCGTCGACGAGGTGAGGTGCAGCCTGGTGGTGACGACGGGCGGAACCGGCCCGGCGCCGCGTGACGTGACCCCCGAAGCGACCGAGGCGGTCTGCGAGAAGATGATGCCCGGCTTCGGCGAGCTCATGCGGCAGGTGTCGCTGAAGAGCGTGCCCACCGCGATTCTGTCGAGGCAGACGGCGGGCATTCGCAAGCAGGCGCTCATCGTCAACCTGCCGGGCAAGCCGGCCGCGATTCGCGAGTGCCTCGAGGCCGTGTTCCCGGCGATTCCGTATTGCATCGACCTCATCGGTGGCGCGTTCCTCGAGGGCACCGAACGAGCGCCGAAGATCTTCCGGCCGAAGTCGAAGTGAGCCGGTGGGTCAGCGCTGACGGCAGACGCCGCCGCTGCCGGGCCCGCAGGCCTCCCAACCCGCCGACTCCTCATGGCCACGGTTGATCGAGATCGCTGCTTCGTCAGGGAACTGACGCGTCGAGGTCGGCGCACCGCTTGCTGTGATCCGGCGCGTGAGCTCGGTGAACGGTCTGACCGTGGTGGTTGCGTTGAACGAGGCCGCCAAGGACATGCGCGAGCACTCGTTTCAGGTGCGCATTCGGGCCCTCGACGCGCTGGTGCGCAGCGCGAAGCAGCAGTCGTCGGGGCTGGCGGGCTTTCGTGAGGTGTCGCACCAGATGCGCCGCTGGAGCGACGATCTCGCCGCGCAGCTCGAATCGCTGCAGAAGTTGTGCGGCGACTCGGTGGTTCGAGAGAGCCAGTTTCGAACGATGATGCGCAAGCGTCGGCTGATGGAGCGAGCCGCCCAGCTCGCGCCAGCGGGAGCGCTCGATCACTGCCTCTCGACGACCTCGCTGCGTGACGCGACGCTCCGCGCCACCCGCCTCGCCGAGCTGCACCGCACCATCGTCGAGCTCGAAGCGCTGACCCAGCTGGGGCTGATGGCCATCGTGCTCTCGCACACGGCGATGATCGAAGCCGCCGGCGCGGGCCATCGGGAGCGCGCAGTGCTCTCGCAGGTCGCGCGCGAATTCGGCGAGCACGCCAACTCGGTGTTGCGCATCGGCAAACGGCTGGTGCCGCTCGCACGCTCGGCCAGGGAGGCCGCATGAAGAAGATGATCACGCTGTACGAGAAGGGCGCGCACTCGTGGCGTGTCGTCGCGCGAGACCCCGCGAGGCCCAACCACCTGATCGACACCAACGAGTACCTGATCAGTCATGGTGACGCGACGCTACTCACCGACCCCGGAGGCCAGGAGGTGTTCCCCGCGGTCTTCGCCGCCATCGCCGAGGGGTGGGACCCGCGGAAGATCACCACGCTCTTCTCGAGCCACCAGGACCCCGACGTCATCTCGTCGTTGGCGCTGTGGCTCGACTTCAACCCTGACCTCAAGTGCCACACGAGCTGGTTGTGGTGCTCGTTCATTCCGCACTTCGGCGGCGACGAAGGCACGCTGGTGCCGATTCCCGACGAGGGCTGCGGCATCGAGGTGGGTGGGTTCATGTTGCAGGCGGTGCCCGCGCACTTCCTCCACTCGTCGGGCAACTTCCACCTGTTCGACCCCGACGCGGGCATTCTGTTCTCGGGAGACGTGGGGGCGGCGCTCCAGCCCCCCGAAGCACCGCTCTTCGTCGAGAACTTCGACGAGCACATCCAGCTGGCCGAGGGCTTCCACAAACGGTGGATGGGCTCTGCCGCGGCGAAGAACGACTGGTGTCAACGCGCGCGGGCGCTCAAGCCGACGATGTTGTGCCCACAACACGGCGCCATCTATCGCGGCGACGACGTGCTGCGCTTCATCGACTGGTTCGAGGCGCTCGAGGTCGGCGTGCTGCGCAAGGCGAGGCACTGAGCGACATTCTTTTCACTTCGTCTGGCGCGCCGGTGTCGTGGAGGCATGCGAACCCTGTCACTCGTGTGCCTGTCGCTCCTCTGGCTTGCCGGGTGTGGGCCGACGACCCCGAAGTGCGACCCGAACTCGTGCGGTGGTTGCTGTCAGGCCGACCGGTGCGTGACGGGTTTCGACAACAATGCCTGTGGCCGCAACGGCGCGACCTGCAGCGCGTGCACCTCGGGGAATGAGTGCCGCACCGGGGCCTGCATGCCGGTCTCCTTCGGGAGTGGAGGCGGTTCGGCGATCGGCGGAGGCTCCAGCGCTGGTGGCGTTGCCTCGGCTGGTGGCACGGCGACGGCAGGCGGCGATGCGATGGCGGGCGGCACGGCGACGGCAGGCGGCACGGCGACGGCGGGCGGCACGGCGACGGCAGGCGGCACCGCGACGGCTGGAGGAGCAGCGATGGCGGGTGGCTCGGCAGGTGGCTCCTCGAGCGCCGCTCCCTTCGTCGGTGACCTCTGCGTTCGAGGGTGGTGTGTCGAACGCCCGCTCGGTGGCCTCACCAACTGGCGCGGCCAGTTCTTCCTCAGCCCCACGCTCGGCTTCATGGTCTCCGACGCCGGCCACCTCATGCAGTGGGACGGGCAGTCGTGGCGTCAGGTTCGTGAAGGTGATGGCGTTCGCCTGCGCGGAGTCTGGGCTGCCTCGGCGACCGACGTCTGGGCGGTCGGCGCCGCGGGGCAGGTCGTTCGTTTCAACGGCACCACCGCGACCGCGCAGCGGCTCACGGGCAACCCCGAGCTGCGCTCGGTCTGGGGGTCGGGGCCCAACGACGTGTGGATCGTCGGCGACAACGGCACCATCGCGCACTGGGACGGCGCGAACCTCACCCTGAACTCGTCGCCCACGACCAACTCGCTCATGGAGCTCTGGGGCTCGAGCGCCGACAACGTGCTCGCGGTCGGTCTCAACGGCACCATCATTCGTTTCAACGGCTTTGGCTGGGGGCTCGTCACGCCGCCGGCAGGAAACTCGGGGCAGGCGTTCTACGCAGTCGATGGCGTCGGCCCGACCGACTTCGTCGTCGCCGGCGTGAAGGCGTTTCGGTCGGCAGCCTTCGCTGACGGCGGGCTCAACACCGCGGGCTGGGTCGAGCTGCCCAACGTGCCGAACAGCTTCACCATGTACGCGCTCGATGCGCTGCCGGGCGGAGGCGTCTGGGCCGGCTCGAGTGACGGACGAGTCGCCTTCTGGGACGGCACCACCTGGTCGGTGACGACCGTGCCGCCGTCGGGCTCCATCTACGGCATCAACGCGCTCGGCGCCGACGTCTACGCGTACGGCATCTCGGGCACGGCGCTGCGTCGTCGCGGCACGACCTGGGCCGAGCTCGTGCCCCGCGATCGTCGTGACCTCGTTCGCCTCGTCTCGAACCAGGACGGCTCGGAGGTGTTCGGCGTCGGCCGCGACGGGCTGGTGCTGCGTCGAGGTGCGACGGGTGACTGGCAGCCCGTGGCGACCGGGTTCGGCGGCGTGAACTTCGGCCACGGCTGCTTCAACGGCTCGACTGGCGTGGCGCTCGACGCCGATGGTGGCGTGTACCGGCTGACGTCATCGTCGGTGGTGCCGCTCGCGCTCGCCGCTCCAGCCTCGACGACGTACCTGGCGTGCGCGGCGGGCGGTGACTTCTACGCAGCGAACCCGGCCATGACCTACAGCTACTTCCCCACGGCTGGCGCTTCGGTGACGGGCGCCTTCGCCGGCACGATGCAGGGGCTCATCGAGGTCGGGCCGGCGGTATGGGGCCTTGCGTACGCGTCGGGTGGCAAGGCGGCGAAGCTCGATGGCGGCGCATCGGGCCAGGTGTTCACCTTCGGCGCCGACGTCGACCTGGGGGCGCCCCGGAGCGCCGACGAGTTCCTCGCGGTCGACCTCGGCACCTCGTCGTCGTCGCTCTACCTGGTGCGGGCGGACGGCGGCGTGCTGCTGGGCTCCTCTCCGAAGGTGAGCGGGTCGTGGGCCGCGACGACCAACGCCGTATTGAACCTGCAGGCGACCGCGACGGACTTCACGTACTGGATTCGGCTCGACAGCGACGCGGGCGTCGAAGGGGCCACCGTCACCGAAGACCACCCGGGCATGGGCGAAGCGAAGGTGATGTGCCGCAACCGCCGCTGCTTCATCAGCGGCCAGGGTGGCTTCATCTTCCGCCGCGACCTCTGAGCGAACGTCACTCGTCGTCGAGCGCGCGCGACAGCACCTGCGCCGTGAAGTTCACCAGCGGAATGACCCGCTGGTAGTTCATGCGCGTGGGGCCGATGACGCCGACGGTGCCGACGACGGTCTCGGGCGGGCCGTAGGGGCTGACGATGACGCTGACGTCGCCCTGTGACGAGAACTCGCTCTCGGCGCCGATGAAGATCTGCATCTCTCGCGCGCGCTGCACACGGTCGAGCAGCTGCAGCAGCTTGTGTTTCTCGTCGAGCGCACGGAACAGGGCCCGCATGCGTTTGACGTCGTCGGCGAACTCGGGCTGCTCGAGGAACGTGCCGGTGCCTTCGACGACGAGGCGCTCGTTCGAGGACACGTCGGTGGCCGCGGCCCCCAGCTGCAGCGCGCGCGCGGCGAGCACGTCGTACTGGGCCCGTTCACTGTCGAGCTCGGCCAGAATGCGCCCGCGCACCTCTTCGATGGGCAGGCCCTGACGCAGAATCTCGTTGAGGTAGTT
>JAEUJR010000645.1 GCA_016793585.1 Archangium sp. | reverse complement strand
ACGCCGATCTTCATGCGAATCTGGTTGATGAAGATGATGCACGTGCCAGAGCGGCTCACCGCCGCCGTCAGCTTGCGCAGCGCCTGGCTCATCAGGCGCGCCTGCACGCCCATGTGCGCGTCGCCCATCTCGCCTTCGATCTCGGCCTTCGGCACCAGCGCCGCCACCGAGTCGACGACGATCAGATCGACCGCGCCGCTGCGCACCAGGTGCTCGGTGATCTCGAGCGCCTGCTCTCCGGTGTCGGGCTGCGAGATGAGCATCTCTTCGACGCGCACGCCCAGCTTCCGCGCGTAGGCCACGTCGAGCGCGTGCTCGGCGTCGATGAAAGCCGCCACCCCGCCCTGCGCCTGCACCTGGGCGATCGCGTGCAGCGTCAACGTCGTCTTGCCCGACGACTCGTTGCCGAAGATCTCCACCACGCGCCCTCGCGGGTACCCGCCCACCCCCAGCGCCCGATCGAGCCCCACCGACCCCGTGGGAATCACCTGCACCGGCGCCACCTCGCCCTCGTCTCCCAGCGTCATCACGCTCCCCCGCCCGAACTGCTTCTCGATGGCCGCCACCGCCGCCGCCACCGCCTTCAACTTCTCCGAGACCTTGTTCATCACGCCGCCCATCCCTTTCACCTTCCGTCGTCTGCGCGAGACCCATTCCCGCTGCAGCCAGAGCGGGCGCATCGCAAACGATGTGCCCTGCGCGAGGGGCGAAGGAGATCGAAGAGATCGCCACATGCCCGGGCGCGGCCGCGTCTCGAGGGTCGGACGAGCGTGGACGCTCCACGGCGCTTCTCGAACTTCGAGAGACGCGCCACGGTCGCGAACGACGTTCGGGTCAGGGCGCGCTGGGCGTCGTCACCGCGAGCGAGATCTCGTGCACCACCGTGTCGACGTCGGTGCGGTAGGCGACGAAAGCCAGGGCTGGCGCCACCAGCGAGAGCAGCGCCAGCGGCATCGTCAGCGACTCGAGCTCGGCGCGGCTCGTCCAGATGGCGAGGAAGGCGGTCGTCGAGATCCACGCGACGACGGTGACGAAGGGAATGAGGTGCATGCCCAGCGAGAGCTGCACCTGCGAGCCCGTCTCGGTGGCCACCACCACACCCTCGACGATGGGGGTGAAGCTGTTGAGGAACTGCGCGCGGCGAACGACCGTGAAGCGCTCGGCGCCCACGGTGCCTCGCAGCGACGGGCCGGCGCCGGGGCGATCGAGCGCGAAGAGCGGCCCCGGAGCGACGGCCTTGCGCAGCGCCGCCAGCGCCTGCTCGGGAGAGAGGCCGGTCTGAACGACTCGTTTCGGGCCGAACTCGAACATGCCGTGATGGTGCTTCGTTTCGGAGCGCCTCGGAACAGCTTTCGACTGCATTGGCCCGGGCGGTGTGCTGAAAGGCGCCGGCGCATGGAGCTCGATGGGCAGACGCTGCTTCACCTGGGCACTGCCATCGCCGGCGCCGCGCTCGTCTGGGCGAACCTCTGGCGAACGGTGCTCTTCGTCACCCCGCGTGCCACCACGTTCGAGATCGACGACGGCAGCCCCGACGCGCCGGTGCCCTCGTGGCTCGAGCAGACGCACGAGCTGCTCGCGGGGCTGGGCTTCTCGCCCGTCGGCACGTGGGTCGAGCTGCGCCGCTTCGGGCCCACACGCACCTGCTGGGGCTACGTGAACCCTTCGCAGCACACCTTCGCCGTCGTCGCCGACTCTCCGCTGGTGCGCGTGGCGACGCCCTGGGTGCCTCCTGAGCCGAGGCTCGAACGTGAAGGGCCGGCCGCACGCGTCACCTTCGTCACCGTGTCGTCGAGCGGCGGCTTTCTGCTCTCGTCGAACTTTCGCCGGCCCGGCGACTCGATTCCGTCGAAGCACCTGTGCGCTGGCCTTCCCGGCGCGACCGCCGATCGCCTCTTTCGCGCGCACGTTCGCCGCGTGCCCGAGTTGGGCGACACCGCGGGCACCTTCACACTCGAAGGCCTGTTGTCACACCTGCGCGAGTGGAACGTGTCGGTCGGCCGCTCCGAGCTCAAGCGCCAACACGCCGTAGGACTGTTGTGGACGCTCGGCGGCCTTGGCATGGTCGCAGGCCCGTTGGTGGGGCGGTTCTGGAGTTCGACATGAAGAGCGCGTGGAAGCAGGACGACATCTGGTTTCTCGGCGGCAAACGAACGCCGTTCGGCACCT
>JAEUJR010000648.1 GCA_016793585.1 Archangium sp. | reverse complement strand
CATTACAAATGGAGCGGCCTCGACTCAGTCATCAACGTGTTGCGACCTCGGACACCCCCGACTGATTCCAGAACGCCCTGAATGGAAGTCGCGCGGCCGTGACAGTGGGCGTGACAGCCCAGATGTGGTTTTGGAGCCTGCATGACGCGGCGCCGGACAGCGGTGGTGGGGCTCGGGTTTCTCGTGCTGGCGGCGGTGGTCTTCTGGTGGCTGACGAAGAGCGACCATGCGCGGGGCGAACACGATCATGATCGTAGTGAGGTGGCGCGCCTCGACGCGGGCGGGCCAGGCCAGGTGCAGGTGACGGCTGCGAACGACGTGAAAGCGCCCTCGCCCACGCTCGACGCCGGGTTGGTCGCCCCGGCGGTCGGCGCGAACGTGATCGCCAGCTTCGGCTGGGGCAGCGGCGACGACGCGCTCGGCCGCGAGCGCCAGCAGGAGGGCAACTCGGAAGGGCCGATGAGCCTGACGGTCGCGCCCGATGGGACGATTGTCATCCTCGATCAGGTGAACCAGCGGCTCGTGAAGCTCGACGCCTCGGGCAAGCGTCTGGGCTCGACGCCGATTCCCGTGCAAGCCGCGCAAGACGTGTTGGTGACGAAGGACGGGTCGTCGCTGGTGCTCGATCGGCTCGTCGACAAGACGGTCGCCATCATCGGGCCCGATGGCAAACCTCGTGGTGAGCTGCCCATCGAAGGCAAAGGCCTGGCCGAAGGCGGCGCGTCGACGGGGCTCTTCAACGACGGCGACGACGTGTTGGTCGAGCGTGAACACGGCGACCTGGTGCGCATCGGCAAGACCGACGGCAAGGCCGACCGCGAGCGTGGCGAAGTGCCGGGGCGGCCTTCGAGAGATGGCGCGAACTACCTGACGGCGTTGATCGCGAGCGCGGCCGACGGGCTGGTCGCGATCACCGCGGTGGCGAAGTCGACGCTGGAGCATCGCTTCACGCGGCAGCTCTCGTTCGGGCAGCCCATCGTTCAGCTCGTCATGCTCGACAGCGACACGACGGGCATCAGCTTCGTGGGGGCCAACGTCGAGCTCCCGGGCTCGACGCCTGAACTTCCGAAGGTCGGCGTGGTGGTGCTGTGTCTCGACGGCCGTGACGGCGCCGTACTCGGGCGGGCCGTGTTCCTGCCGAACACCGTCGCCGACGAGACGTTCAGAGAGCTGACCGTCTCGGGTGACGGCTCGATCCTCTTTCTGCGGAGGACCGAGCAGGGCGCTCAGCTCGAGCGCCACCGCTGCCAGTGACCGCTATTGGCACTGCCCCGTGACCGTGTTGCACGTTCCTTGTGAGCAGCCAGCGCCCGCGGCCGTGCACGAGGGGAAGCAGGCGCCATACGGCAGCGGGTCCTGGTTGGCGTCGCTCAAGCCGACGCAGACATAGCCGGTGCGGCAGGTGCTGCGGCCAAGGTCGGGGTCGGGGCAGGTCTGGAAGCAGCGGTTGAAGCTGCCGACGTTGAGGCACTCGCCACCGGGCACGCAGGTCGAGGTGCACTGCGGCGAGCAGTAGCCGCTGGTGAACCCGGAAGGAACGCCGCCATCGAGCGTGCCGGGAATGCAGCTGCCGCCCGTGAGCACACCGGTGGCGCTCTGGCACTGGGTGTTGAGCGTGCAGGCCGCGCCGAAGCCCTGTGTGGGCGGCGTCGGGCCGGGGTAGCTGCAGGTGCCGCTGCCGCAGGCGGTGCCCGAGGGGCAGCTCACGCAGGTTCCTCCGCTGTGACCGCAGGCAGAAGGCGACGTGCCGGTGCGGCAGATGGAGCCCTCACAGCACCCCGTCGGGCAGTTCTGCGCGTTGCAGGTCGGCACTCCGATGCAGGAGCCACCCGAGCACACCGGCGTTCCGCCCGCGCACGACGAGCAGGCGCCACCGCCGAGGCCGCACGCGCCCGCCGCCGTGCCCAGCTGGCAGACGCCCGCCTGACAGCAGCCGGGGCAGTTCGACGGGCCACAAGGAGCCGCCTGGCACGCGCCGCTGTTGCAGATCGGCGTTCCGCCAGAGCAGGTGGTGCACGCGTTGCCGCCCACGCCGCACGCGCCCGCGATGTTGCCGGGCTGGCAGACGTTGCCCAGACAGCAGCCGCTCGCGCAGGTCGAGGGGCCACACGGCGCCGCCTGGCAGCTGCCGTTGTTGCACGCCGCGGTGGCGCCGCTGCACGTCTGGCACGTCGCTCCACCGAGGCCGCACGTCGCCGGCGTGTTCACCGAGGTCGTGATGGGAATGCACGTCGTTCCATTGAGGCAGCAGCCGCTGCAACCAGCACAGCCAGCGCTCCCGCCTCCCGTCGCCACGCCACCACCGGTCGCGATGCCACCACCGGTCGCGATGCCACCACCCGTCGCGATGCCACCACCGGTCGCGATGCCACCACCGGTCGCGATGCCACCACCCG
>JAEUJR010000646.1 GCA_016793585.1 Archangium sp. | reverse complement strand
GGGCACGCGAGGATGTCGAGGAGCTTTGGATCGAGCGCCATGGGCGTGGTATAGCATCGCGGGCATGCCGATGGTCGATCTCCACCTGCACCTGCTCCCCGACGTCGACGACGGGTGCAAGACGATGGACGAGACGCTCGCGATGGCGAAGGCGTTGGTGGCGCTCGGCTTCACTGCGGCTGCGCCCAGCCCCCACAACCGGCCCGAGTACGCGAACCGTGACGTCGCGCTCCAGCGGCTCGACGAGGTGAAGGTCGCGCTGAAGTCCGCCGGAATCGCGCTCGCGCTCGACGTCAACGCCGAGAACTTCTTCCTCGACGAGTCGCTGCTGATGAAGCTGCCGACGCCCGAGTCGCGCCGCATCGGCACCGCAGGCAAGTACCTGCTCGTCGAAGCGCCCTACACGTCACCGCTCCCGCAGCTCACCGACGTCGTCTTCCGCATGAAGCTCAAAGGCGTCACGCCCGTCATCGCGCACCCCGAGCGCTGCCTCGAGTTCGAACGAAAGGGCCGGGCCGCCGAAGCCGTTCAGTCAGGAGCCCTGCTCCAACTCGACGTCGGCTCCCTCGTCGGCCGCTACGGAAAGTCGGCGCAGAAGCTCGCGAAGCAGTTCCTCGATGACGGGCTGTACGCGATCTCGGCGACCGATCTTCACTCTCCCGTCGGAGCCGAGCAGTGGGTCAGCGAGAGCCTCAAGGCGCTGCAGAAGCAGGTCGGCGCGAAAGCGTTTTCGCAGCTGACCGAAAACAACCCGGGGCTGATCCTGAAAGGGCTACCGGTAGCCTGAGGTTCATGCGGGTGCTACACGCCGCGACGGTCGTCCACTCGGAGCGTGTCAGGGGGTAAGTGGATCAAGTTCATCGTCAGCCTCGCCATCACGGGCGTGTGCCTCTACCTGACGTTCAAAGACACCCGCTGGCCCGAGATGCTGGGCTCGCTCAAGAGCGCGAACTACGCGTGGCTCGTGGCGTACCTGGGGGTGTTGACCGTCATTCACATCTCGCGAACGGCGCGCTGGGGCAATCTGCTCTCGGGCCTCGAGCGCGTGCCCTTCAAGAAGCTGAACGAGGCCTCGGCCATCGGCTTCATGATGCTCATCATCCTGCCGTTCCGGCTCGGGGAGTTCGCGAGGCCGTACCTCATCGCCGAGCGCTCGGGCATTCGGCGTAGCGCGGCCATGACGACCGTCGTGCTCGAGCGAATCGTCGACGGCATCATCATCGCGGCGATGCTGCGCGTGCTGCTGTTCTTCGTGCCGACCGAGTCGCCGAACATCGATCGCATCGCGCTCGGCTCGAACGTCATGTTCCTCGTCTTCGGAGGCGGCCTCGCGTTCTTGATTCTCGCGCGCTGGCAGCACGATCGGGTGATCGGCCTGATGCGTGCGATCCTCGGCCGGTTCTCGCCCAGGCTCGCAGAGCGGGCCGTCTACGTGGTCGACGGGTTCGTGAGTGCGCTCAAGCAGCTGCCCGACGCGAAGAACTTCGCCCTCTTCACGTTCTGGACGTCGTTGTACTGGGGGGCGAACGGCTACGGCATGTCGTTGCTCACGAAGGCCTTCGATTGCTCGAACGTGGCGCCCGGCGTCGTCTGCGAGCCCCTGACGCTGACGGTGTTCCAGGGCTTCGTCGCGCTCTCGGTGCTGATCGTCGGCCTGATGATCCCCGCGGCGCCGGGCAGCGCCGGCACGTTCCAGGCGTTCGTGCTGCTCGGCCTCTCGGTGTTCGTCTCGAAAGACGTCGTGAACTCGAGCGGCATCGCCTACGCGAACGTGCTCTGGGTGATTCAGATCCTGCAGCAGCTCCTCTTCGGCATGATCTTCCTCTTCCTGTCGCAGGGCTCGTTCAAAGACATCGCCGGCAAGCTGTCGAACCAGGACGGTGACAAGGCGGAGAGGGCGGCAGCGTGACCATCGACTGGAAGGCGTTCGTCATTCTCATCGGCGCATGGGCGTTCTCGCGCTTCGCCCCGGCTCCCGAGCGCATCAAGCTGCTCGTCTTCGCTGCGGCGTGTTTCGGCATCGCCGGGCTTCGCGCCATCGACGGCCTCGGTGGGAACAACCTGATCTTCGTGCTCATCGCGGGCGGGTTCGGCGCCTTCTACGTGGTGCGCGCGCTCAAGCTGCCCAGGGGCTGATTCTGGCCGCGGGCCCCTTCGCTGCGGGCTACACTCCGGCGCTCGATGGCGTCTTCCCAGCAGGAAACCGTTCGCCTCCAGGACAAGCCTGACTCGTCGACCCGCGCGCGTCGGTACCGGCTCGTGGTGGTGAATGAAGCTGGTTCGTCTTCGCACGCCTTGCCCGCGACGGGGCAGGTGGTGCTGGGCCGCGGCGACGACGCCACGCTCAAGCTCGACGACGCCGCAGCTTCTCGCCGCCACGCCGTGCTGCACATGGGGGCCGTCGTACGCCTCGAAGATCTCGGCAGCGCGAACGGCACCACGGTGCGAGGCCGCAAGCTGGGCTCAGGAGAGTCCGTCGACGTGTTGCCGGGTGATTCCATCGAGCTCGGCACGTCGCTCGCGGTGCTGCAGACCGACGAACTCTCAGGCTCGACCAACCCGTGGACGCTCGTCACGCACACACGCTTTCTCGAGACGATTCGAGCGACGAAGCCGCCCTTTGGCGTGCTGCGGTTTCAGGTGCAGGCAGCGCCCGGTGTCGCGCAGTCGGTGCTCTCGGCCGAGCTGTCGCCGCACGACACGGTGGCCTCCTTCGGGCCCGGCCAGTTCGAGGTGCTGTCACCCGGTCGCAACACCGACGCCGCGACGAAGCTGATGGAGAAGCTCTCGGCGAAGCTGGTCGCCGCTGGGGCGAGGGTACGGGCAGGCGCGGCGAGCGCTCCCGTCGACGGCACCGACCCCGATCAGCTGCTCGCGGCATGCGCAGCGCCGTCGTCGCAACCGACCGCGGGCTTCCTCGTGCGTGACGACGCGATGGTGTCGATCTCGCGCCTGATGGATCGGGTGGCTCCGAGCCAGATCAACGTGCTGCTCCTCGGCGAGACGGGCTCTGGCAAAGAGGTGCTGGCTGGCGAGATTCACCGGCGCTCGAAGCGCGGCTCGGGCCCGTTCCTCAAGCTCAACTGCGCGGCCCTCACCGAGTCGCTGCTCGAGAGCGAGCTGTTCGGGCACGAGAAGGGCTCGTTCACCGGCGCCGTGAAGCAGAAGCTGGGGCTGCTCGAGACCGCGAAGGCCGGCACCGTGTTTCTGGACGAGGTGGGCGAGTTGCCCGAGTCGCTGCAAGCCAAGCTGCTGCGCGTGCTCGAAGAGCGAAAGGTGATGCGCGTCGGCGCCACGGCTCCCGAGCCGATCGACGTGCGCTTCGTCTTCGCCACCAATCGTGATCTCGAGGCCGAGGTCGAGCGCGGCGCGTTCCGTCGCGATCTGTACTACCGCATCAATGGCATCTCGATTTCGATCCCTCCGCTGCGTGAGCGCGTGGGCGAGATCGAGCCGCTCGCGCGTCAGTTCCTCGCCGAGGCCGCGCAGCGTGAAGAGAAGCCGACGCCCGAGCTGACACCGGAAGCGATCGCGATGCTGAAGACGTGGCCCTGGCCCGGCAACATTCGCGAGCTCAAGAACGTGATGGAGCGCGCCCTGCTGCTCGCCGGAGACGCGCCGATCACCCCTGACGCGATCGCCATCGACGGCCACGACGCGCCCGACGCCGTTCCGCTCACGGGCAGCAACCTCAAAGACGAACGCGACGCGGCCGAGAAGCGCGTCGTTCTCGAGGCGCTCGAGAAGACGGGCGGCAACCAGACGAAGGCCGCCGAGCTGCTCGGCATCTCGCGGCGCACGCTGGTGAATCGCCTCACCGCCTATGGCCTGACGAAGCCGCGCAAGAAGGACTGAGGAACCGTGGAGTCGTTTCGGGGCACCGCGCGGTACCAGATCGTTCGTGAGCTCGGCGTCGGCGGCATGGGCGTCGTGTACGAGGCGATCGACGGTGAGCGTGGAGATCGCCGCGTCGCGCTGAAGGTGCTTCAGGGCCAGGACGCCGACTCGCTCGTGCGGCTCAAACGCGAGTTCCGCACGCTCCACGACGTTCGCCACCCGAACCTCGTCTCTCTCTACGAGCTGATGGCGGACGGCGACACGTGGTTCTTCACGCTCGAGCTCATCGACGGGGTCGACTTCTTGTCCTGGGTACGGCCGACGAGCGCGCAGCTGGGTGGCGCGGCAACGACCGCCGATCTCGCGAAGACCGTGCGCTCAGCGGGCCCTCCGAGTGTTCGCCTCGAGCTCGAGAAGGTGAAGTCGGCGTTTCGGCAGCTGGCCGAGGGCGTCTCGTTTCTGCACTCGCGTGATCGGGTGCACCGCGATCTCAAGCCCTCGAACGTGATGGTGACGAAGGAGGGTCGCGTCGTCATTCTCGACTTCGGGCTCGTCGCCGAGCTGGGCGGGCCGAAGAGTCTGACCGAAGAGCAGGGCAAGGCCATCGTCGGCACCGTTGCGTACATGGCGCCCGAGCAGGCGGCGTCGGGCCCCATCGGGCCGAAGTGCGACTGGTACGCGTTCGGGGTGATGCTGTTTCAGGCGTTGACGGGGCGGTTGCCGTTCGAGGGCTCGCCGGTCGACGTCATGCTCGACAAGCAGCGCCGGCCAGCGCCGAGCCCGCGTGAGCTGAATGCTGGCGTGCCGCACGAACTCGACGAGCTCTGCTCGCGCCTGCTGAAGACGCAGCCGGGTGAACGCCCCGCGGGCGCAGAGGTGCTCGCCGCGCTCGGCGCCGTGGCCGTTCCCGTGGCTCCGGCGGTGACGCTGCTCGGGCGAACCGACGAACTCAACCGGCTCGAGCGCGCGTTCGACGCGACGAAGACGACGGGGCCGCGGGTGGTGCGTGTGCAGGGGCCACCCGGCATCGGGAAGACGGCGCTGTTGCGGGTCTTCGCGCAGCGCGCCGAGGCCCTCGGAGCGGTGGTGCTCTCGGGCCGCTGCCATGAGCGCGAGACCGTGCCATTCAAGGCGATCGACCCACTCGTCGACGCGCTGACTCGTTACCTCGGCGCGATGCCGCAGGAGCGGGTCGACGCCATTCGTCCGCGCGATGCGTTCTTGTTGGCAAAGATGTTTCCCGTGTTGAACCGGGTGCCGACGTTCCGCGAGGCGCCCGTTCGAGAGGTGGCAGAGCCGATCGAGCGCCGCCGCCGCGCCGTCCTCGCGCTGCGCGAGCTCTTCGAGCGGTTGGGCGAACGTGTGCCGTTGGTGGTGCTCGTCGACGACGCCCAGTGGGGAGACGCCGACAGCGTGGCCCTGATGGAAGCGCTGCTTCGGCCGCCCGAACCCCCGACCGTCTTCGTGGTCACGTCGATTCGTGACGATGGCCCGTCGCTGCCCGTGGGCACCGTTCCCGTCGAGCTCATGAACCTCGGCGGCTTGCCGACCGACGCGGCGCTCGAGGTCGCGAAGCTCGCTGGCGTGGAGCCCGCTCGTGCGTCAGCCCTCGTGAACGAGTCGGGTGGGAACCCGCAGCTGCTGCTCCAGCTGCTCGAGTCGGCTGGCGAGGGCGAGGTCACCGTCGACGGCCTCTGGCGCAGGAAGATCGCCCGGCTCGATGAAGCTGCACGCGCCGTTCTCGAGGTGATCTCGATCTCGGCCGGCCCCATCGATGGCCAGCTCGCGCTCGAGGTCGCGAATCTTCACCAGAACCAGGCCGATCTCATTCCGCAGCTCGAGAACGCGAGCCTGGTGCGCCTGCTGCCCGACGAGAAGCGGCTCGAGGCGTGGCACGAGCGGCTCCGCGCGACGATCGCCTCGGGTGTGGAGCTTGCCCGAACGCGAGCGCTGCATGAACGGCTCGCGAAGGCGCTCGAGAGCCGTGCCAACGCCGATCTCGACGCGGTGTCGTTTCACTACTCGGCGGCAGGCTTCGGCGATCGCGCCGCCGAGGCGACGATCAAGGCCGCCACCCGTGCGCGCGAGCAGCTGGCCTTCGCACGTGCCGCGGGCCTCTATCGCCGGGCGTTGGAGCTGTTGCCCCTGGACGATCAGCGGCGCTTCGAACTCGCTGTCGCCCTCGCTGACAGCCTCGCGAACGCAGGCCAGGGGAAGGAGGCCGCCGAGGCGTACGCCCGCGCCGCGAAGGAGCCGGGAGCCACCGCCGCGGTGGTCGAGGAGCTTCCGCGCCTGTCGGCAGAGCAGCTGCTCGTCAGCGGTCACGTCGACGAAGGCCTCGTCGCGATCTCGGGCGTGCTGTCGCGCATGAACATGACGCTCGCGAAGACGCCGTCACGGGCCGTGGGCGCGTTGCTCTTCCGCCGCGTTCATCTCGCGCTGCGTGGGCTGTCGTTCGACGAGCGGCAGGCAGGCGACGTCGGCGCCTCGATGTTGCGGCGCATCGACGCGTGCTGGTCGGTGTCCGTCGGGTTGGGAATGATCGACACCATTCGCGGCGCGAGTTTTCAGACGCGGCAGCTGTTGCTCGCGCTCGACGCTGGAGAGCCGTGGCGAATCTCGCGTGCGCTGGCTGCCGAGGCCGCCTTCGTGGCGACCGAAGGGAAGGGCACCGAGAAGAAGGCACGCGCGTTGATCGTTCGCTCGCGGGCGATCTGCGAGCGCGTCGGTGACGCGCGCCTGCGAGGGCTGCTCTCGTTCTGCGAAGGGCTCACCCGCTTCCTCGTCGGTGATTTCCGCGAGACGAAGGCGCGCGTGGCCGAAGCCGAGGCGTCGTTCCGCGAAGCAGGGCTCGAGGTCTCGTGGGAGGCGGCGAGCTCGCGGCTGTTCTCGATCTGGTCGCTCTTCTACCTGGGAGAGATCGCCGAGCTGACGCGTCGCATCCCCGTGTTGGTGCGCGAAGCCCAGAGCCGCGGAGATCGGTACGCCGTCACCAGCCTCACCGTCGGGCTCGCGAACGTCTCGCTGCTCGCCGCTGGAGAGCCCGATCGCGCCCGCGCTGCCGTGTCGGCCGCCATGGCCGGCTGGCCCTCGAAGAGCTTCCACTTTCAGCACTACTGGGCGGTGCTCTCGGAAGGGCTCATCGGGCTGTACGAGGACAAGCCGGGCCCGGCGCTCGACAAGTTGCTGTCGGTCTGGCGCGACCTCGAACGAACCATGCTCATGCGCATTCAGAACGTGCGTATCGAGGCGCTGTCCCTGAAAGGCCGGCTGGCGCTCGCAGCAGGGCGCCAGCAGCTTGCGCGCGAGGCGTTGCATCAGCTGTCGAAGGAGCGGGTCGGCTGGGCCCGCGCGCAGGCGATGGTGCTCGAGGCGTTGCTCCTCCCCTCACGTGCAATGACGTGTTTGTCCGAGGCGATTCCGCTCTTCGATCAACACGGCATGCGGTTGTTCGCCGCCGCTGCGCGCCTTCGGCTTGGAACGCTGCAGCCACCCGAGCTCGGCGCCGCCAACGTTCGCGCCGCTCGCGCCTGGTTCGAGACGCAAGACGTGAAGGAGCCCGAGGCGTTCGCGCGCATGCTCGTGCCCGCGCTGCCCGGCCAGCAGCTCATTGCGGCGACTGGTGGCTGAACTCCCAGAGTTGCTGGGGAAAGTCGTAATACGCACCGGGTGGACGGGGACCGCTCGATGCGGTCGGGTATCGTCGGCCACCGGCGGTGCCGTTCACCTCGTAGCTGACCTTTCCGTCGTCGCTGTTCACGACCTTGAGGTCGACGCGGTTACCAGTCGCGGTTGCCGGAGCTCCCACCGCGCCGCGCCCGTTCTTGTCGGGGAAGC
Organism: Archangium sp.; assembly: GCA_016793585.1. Next base: position 4,451 of record JAEUJR010000646.1, on the reverse strand, counting down.
TGTTCGCCTCGAGCGGCTCGCCGTTCTTCGGCGTGACGACGACGGTCCAGTGGTTGTTGCCTCCGAGCGCTCCGCGAAACTCGACACTCTTCGAGTTCTCGTAACCGCCGTGTTCACGCAGCTCCTGAATGAGCGAGGCCATACCGTTCGGCGTGAGGCCGGGCTTGCCGCCGGTGTTCGGCGTGATCGCGGTGCGCTGGAACTGATCTCGGCCCTCGTCGGTCGCGCGCGGCGTGGCGGCCATGCGGAACATGAGCTCCTGCAGGTGCGCGGCGTTCGTCGGCGTCATCTTGCCCGCCTGCATCGCAGCGAGCGCGGCTTGCTCTTCGGCGCTCGGCGGCGGCTTCATGTTCTCCTTCATCTCCTTCTTGTCGAGCACGGTCTGAATCGCCTTCGCGTTCCCCGCGAAGTTGCCGTCGAGGAGCATGCCGTTGAGCATCGACGCGCCACCGCAGCGCGTGGGATCGGTGCCGGTGCCGTCGAGGTTGTCGAGCTGCGGCGAGTTCTCGATGAGCGCCTTGCGCTGCGCCGGGTCGGAGAGATCGAACGACTTGTTGCCGTTCACCTCGTACGTGGCGGCGGCCGCGGTCTGCACCTGGGCGCTGTGGTTCTCGGTCGCGTTCGCTTCGCCGATGGCCGTGTCGAGCTTGAACGACATCGCCTTCTCGTCGTCGGTGTCCCACCCCGAGCGCAGCTCCTTCGACATCGTCTTGAGCGCGGCCGCTCCATCGGGCGTCATCGCGAGCTCGCGCAGCTTCTCTTTCGGCGTCGCGTGCGCGAACGCCTGCGCCACGTCGTCCTTGTCTCCGTCGTCGAGCTTGCCCATCACCGCGCGAACGGTGGCGGCAGCGGCAGCCGGGTTCTTCGCCGTCATGTCGGCGAGCTCTTTGCCGAGCGCCTCTTCGTCCAGGCCCTTCCAGCTCGTGTGCTTCTTCTTCAGCGCCTCGGCAGCCTGCTCGGCCTCCGAGCCACCTGTGCCCTTCACGAGCGACGCGTCGAGCGCCGCGCGAACAGATGCGGACCCTGCAACGACGGAGCGGGCAGGAACGGTCGCGTTGTTCGAGACGGGCGGTGCGGCAGCTGGCGGAGGCGCCGACGGCCGGGGATCGAAGCCACTCTGCGCGGCGTGCCCGAGCTCGACGGCCTTGTTCTCGACCTTGTGCACCGTCTCGGTGACGGCTTCCTTCGCGCTGCTGATTCCGTTCGAGATGCGTTGCTTGATGCCGTCGAGCAGTCCCATGCACTCCCCCAGTTCGTGAAAGCGGCGAAGGAGTATCGGCGAGACCAGCCCCACGTTTCGCTGTGCGCTGCTTCCTGACGTGTCGCTCAGCGCGGAGCAGGGCGTCTGAACCGCTTCAGGTGTTCGAAACGATCGGCCGTATCGCTCAAGATCATGTCGAACTGCGGCAGGTGCTGCACGTCGAGCGAGAGCTCCTCCAACCCACGCAGCAGCCCACTCGAGGCCAGCTCTTCCACGTGCTCCGGCATGAGGGCGCCCTGAAGCCACAATCGCTTCAGCGCAGGCGTTCGATCGCCAGCGAGAAACGATGCGGGCCACCGTTCGGTCGTGGGCTCCAGCGTGAGGGACAGCTCGGCGAGCTTTGGAAACCAGACCTGCTCGAGCCCGCGTACGAACTCGGCTGCGTCGACCCCGGCCGGGTGAAAGTGCAACGCCCGCAGCTCGGGGGAGGTCACCTCTGCGAGCGAGATGGGCAGATTGGCGACCATCGTCTGCAATCGACGGAGCTGAGAGGGCCACGCGAGCGCGCCACTCTCGAGGTTGCGACCGGTGAGCCTCAGCTCGACGAGGGTCGGAGGCAGTTCACCCAGGCTCGCCTCGATGGCGTCGAGCGAATCGCCATCACCGAAACCCCACTCGACGACGCGGAGCAATCGGAACGCAGGGTGAGCCAGCACTCGCCGCAGCACCGTCGAGCCTTCGCCTCTCGTCGAACGAACGAAGCCACGGAGCCAGTCCGCGTCGGCGATCTCATGACGCACTCCCGACGCGATGGCCCGTCGTTCACGCTCGATTCGCGGCGTGAGCCTGGTGCCGCCAACCCGCTCCCGCTCGAGCTCGAGCCGGAGCAGCTCACCGAACGCGCTCTCTTCCTGCAGCAACAGATCGGCGAGCACCTCGAGCCGCGACACATCGTCAGGCGCCTGTTGAATCGCCTGCCATGCCTGCTCGAGGGCCCCCTGCATCAGCTCGTCACGGTGATCGACTTGAGGCCGACCATCGAGTCCCGCTGCTCCTGCTTCGTCACGAAGTCCTGAATGGTGCGGGCGAGCGTTGCCGACAAGAGCCCGATCATCGGCAAGTGCTCGCCGCCTTCGCACGTCGCCTGGCCCGCGTGATCTTCGGCGTCGGGAGCGAAGCGCGCCTCCCACCGGACGAGGCCGAACGAGCCGTCGCCCGAGATCGCGGCGTGCACGAGCGGCAGGTTCTTCGCCCGCGCGTGCTCACTGACGATGCGGCGGCTCTCGGCGTTGTCGAAGCAGTCGACGATCAGCCCGGCGTCCTTCGTGAGCTGCTCGACGTTGTCCTTCGTGACGCGCACGCCGAACGCCTCGGCCTTCGTGCCGTAGAAGTTGAGCAGCTGCGCCTTGAGCGCCTCGGCCTTGTTCTTGCCGAGCGACTGCTTCACGAAGGCCTGGGCGAGCAGGTTCTTCGACTCCACCTTGTCGAAGTCGACGAACACGAGGGTCGCGTCGAGCGCGCGGCACAACACCGCGGTGGTCGAGCCCAGCGCACCCACTCCGAGAATCACGATGCGCATCGACGGCTCCTTCGAAAGCACCGGAGCACGCGCCTCCGGCGGGGAAGACGCGTGCTCCAGCTTCAGTCAGGCGCCGAACGGAACCTTCGGGCGCAGGTACAGCCGGTGACCGCCCTGCAGGCGATCGATCACGAAACCATCGAACGCCGCAGCCGTCAGGTGCGGCAACGCGAGCCCCGGCACCTCACCCGAGCGAACGACCTCGAGGGCGATGCGCTTGATGTCGGCGTCCGAGACGCGGCCATCCATCTCGATGGGGTAGTCAGCCGACAGACCGTTGTAGGTGATGTTCAGGATCGCCATGTTCGTTGCCTCCTCGTTGAGGTCGCTTCGACGTGGCGGCCCCGACCGAACTGACGGGTTCAGCCGAGCCCGTCGGCGTTCTTCAGATCCTTCAGGCGCAGCCCGTTCTTCTTGAGCAGCCGATAGAGGCTCTGCATCGACAGGCCGGTGCGTTGCTCGGCGATCTGCATGTCGAAGTTCGCCTGCTTCATCACCTCGGCGAAGTAGTGCCGCTCGAAGTCGCCGACGACACGATCTTTGGCCTCGTGGTACGGCAGCTTCGAGGCGATCTCGATGAGCGTCGTGTGATCGGTGCGCTTTTCGCCTTGAACCAGCAGATCGAGCCAGCTGCGGTTGCCGGTCGACTGCATCAGCGCGCCGCGCTCGAGCACGTTGCGAAGCTCACGCACGTTGCCCGGCCAGTCGTACCCCTCGAGCAGCGACAGGGTCTGCGGCGAGAGATCGAACGGCACCGACAAGCCCTTCACGAGGTGGCGGGCGAGGAGGGGAATGTCGATCTTCCGCGTGCGCAGCGGCGGCAACCGAACGCGCGCAACCGCGAGGCGAAAGAAGAGCTCTTGCCTGAAGCGGTTCTGCTGCACCTCTTCGGCGAGGTTGCGCGCGGTCGAGGCGATGATGCGCAGATCGAGCCGACGCGCGGGCTGGCCCGCCATCGGAGGGATCTCCTTCGTCTCGAGCAGGCGCACCAGCTTCGGCTGCACGTTGGCGGGCAGCTCGCTCACCTCGTCGAGAAAGAGCGTTCCATTCTTTGCCGAGAGAAACGCGCCGTCTTCACCGAACAGCTCGCGGTCGGCGTTCTGCTCGGAGAGCATCGCGCAATCGACGACGCGGAAGGGGCCGTAGCGTTTCGCCGAGAGCGCATGCACCGCGCGCGCAGCCAGCTCTTTGCCGGTACCGGTCTCGCCCTCGAGCATCAGCGTCACGTCTTCACGCGCGATGCGGCGCAGCTCGGCGAAGACGATGCGCATTGCTTCCGAGGTGCCGACCAGCTCGCCGAACGTCTCGGCGTCGAGCAGCTCGATCTCGGTGTCGCGCGTCTTGCGCTTGATCGACAGCCGCGTCTTGCCGAGGGTGATCTTGTCGCCCGTGTCGATGAACGCCTGCAGCACCTGGCGCCCCTCGATGAAGGTGCCGTTGCGGCTCGAGAGATCACGAAGGAGCAGCCCCTTCATCGTGCGCTCGATCTCGAGGTGGCGGCGGCTGACGGTGGTGTCGGTGAGCACGAGATCGTTGGTGGGATCACTGCCCACGCGCACGAGCCCCTCGAGCGTCGACACCTTCTTGCCCTTGTCTGGACCAGCGACGACCTCGACCGTCCACTCCCGTACGGGGACCCGGCTGATCGTCTCGCCGGGAATGGTGACGGAC
>JAEUJR010000635.1 GCA_016793585.1 Archangium sp. | reverse complement strand
ATCTGCTCGTGCGCGTCTTTGAACTGAATGAGCAGGCCGACGAAGAAGAACGACGAGACGAAGCTCACGAAGGTGAAGACGATCCACGCCCAGGGGGTGGTCAGGTAGACCGTCAGCTCCTTCTTCGCGATCGCGATGATGTTTCGCATGGAGGACTTTCGCGGCTCAGTTCGCCGTCAGCTGAATGAACTTCTCTTCGAGGCCGTTCTCGCGGCCGCCGGTGATCGCCGCCATCGTCTCGTCGGCCACGATCTTGCCGCGGTGGATGATCAGCACCTGCTCACAGATCGTCTTCACCTCGGCGAGAATGTGCGTCGAGAGCACGACCGTGTGCTGGCCAGCGAGGCCTTTGATGAGCTGCAACACCTCGTTGCGCTGGCGCGGGTCGAGGCCTTCGGTCGGCTCGTCGAGGATGAGCAGCTTGGGGTTGCCGATCAGCGCCTGCGCGATGCCCACGCGTTGCCGGTAGCCCTTCGAGAGGGCGGAGTTGAGGCGGTCGAGCTCGCTCGTCACGCCCGTGCCCTTCGCCACGCGGTCGATCTCGCTCCTCACCTGACCGCGTGGCACGCCTTTGATCTCGGCGACGAACTGCAGAAAGCCACGCACCGTGAGCTCGGGGTACAGCGGCGGCGTCTCGGGCAGGTAGCCGATCTGCCGCTTGGCCTCGATGGGCTTCTCGAACACGTCGAAGCCCGCCACCCGCGCCTTGCCTTCGGTCGCCGGCATGAAGCCCGTGAGGATCTTCATCGTCGTCGACTTGCCCGCGCCGTTGGGCCCGAGGAAGCCGACGATCTTGCCTTCAGCGACCTTGAAGCTGAGCGCGTCGATCGCGACACGATCGCGGTACTTCTTCGTCAGGCCCTCGACTTCGATCATCGCCATGCGGGGGCACCTCCAGTGCTTCGAAGAGCGCGCACTGTAGGGTCGAGTTCGAGGGAGTCAACCGGAAATGCCGAGTGATTTTGAAAGGTTGAGAGGCGTCAAAAGGCCGGTCGAACAGCAGGACGACCGCCCGTATTCCCGTCGTTCGCGTTGGCGAGCCCGGTGCACTGCGGTACAGCGCGCGACGAAGCTCGCGTGTCACGGAGGCCGCATGGCCCGTATCGTGGTTCAGAAGTTCGGTGGTTCGTCGGTGAGCAGCACCGAGAAGATTCGCAAGGTCGCACAGCGGGTGAAGGCTCGCCGAGACGATGGCTGGCAGCTGGTGGTGGTCGTCTCGGCGATGGGCGACACGACCGACGAGCTGCTGTCACTCGCCAAGCAGATCAGCGCCGATCCTCCGCGTCGTGAGCTCGACATGCTGCTGACGTGCGGAGAGCGCATCTCGATGGCATTGCTGTCGATGGCGCTCCAGGAAGAGGGCGTTCCGGCCATCAGCTTCACCGGTTCGCAGTCGGGCATCATCACCGACGACACGCACAGCCAGGCGCGCATCGTCGAGGTGAAGCCCGCGCGCATCGAAGAGGCGCTGGGGCAGGGCAAGGTCGTGATCGTCGCGGGCTACCAGGGCGTCTCGCGCGGGAAAGAAGTGACGACGTTGGGCCGTGGAGGCTCGGACACCTCGGCCGTCGCGCTCGCTGCTGCGCTGCACGCCGATTGTGAGATCTACTCCGACGTCGACGGCATCTTCTCGGCCGACCCACGCATCGTGCCGAGCGCGAAGAAGCTCGACTCCATTTCGCCCGAAGAGATGCAGGAGCTCGCTACCGCAGGCGCCAAGGTGCTCAACGCGCAGGCCGTCGAGTTCGCGCGCGAGCACGGCATCGTCATTCATGCGAAGTCGACGCACACCGCCGGCACCGGTACGCGCATCGAGACGAAGCCGGGAGAGCAGGGCCGGGTTCGTGGCGTGACCTGCGAGACCGACGTCTGGGCCTTCTGTGTCCAGGGCGCGCCCGACTCGTTGCTCGAGCTGCTCGACGCGCATCAGGTGAAGCCGCGCAGCGTGTCGTTCGACGCGAGCGGTCGAACGCTCGTGCTCGTGCCGCTGCAAGACGTGCATGGCCCCGAGGTGCTGCGCGCGAAGCTGCCAGCAGGCGTGACGGTGCTCGACGATCTCGGAACGGTCACCTGCGTCGGTACCGGGCTGCACGCCGATGCGCTGGTGCTGCGAAAGGCGCTGAGCGTCGCGAAGAGTTTGTCGGCGCCCGTGACTGCGATGGCCAGCTCGGCGCTCCAGCTCACGCTCGTGACCGGCCGCGCTCACGTGAAGGCGTTGACGAAGGCGCTTCACGAAGCCCTCGTCAGCTGACCTCGAGCGGGTGAGTCGTGCTTCTCGTGGCGCTGGTGCTGCGGCGGCTCGCGGTCAGTCCTGGTGATTGCGGGCAGTGACTAACGCCCGAGGGCGGCGCGCATCGCACGTGGCCCCGGCACGGTGGGCGCTCCTCGTGCGAGCACCTTGAGAACGTCCCAGCTCGTCAGGCGGCCTGCGTAGAATCGGCCGATCAACGCCTCGTCGTGTTTGTAGAAGGACTCGAAGATGCGCACCCGCTCGTCGGGAACGGCCCCGCGGAAGAGCATTCGGTTGAGCAGGCGGAAGAACGACTGCGAGGCCCAGTGCTCTTTCGCGAGCTCGTTCAACCACGGCGTGAGCGTCGCGGCGTCGAATGAGCGGCGCGCGGCCACGAGATCGGCGAGCTCGACCGCGAAGGGCAGGGAGTAGCCCGTCGTCGCGTGAAAGAAGCCGCCAGCGACCCCGAGCGTCGGGCGCTCGAGCACCGGCGCCTCACCCGAGAGCGGAATCGGCAGGGCCGCGCTCTCTTCACGGAGCACGGACTTCACGGTCAGCCCACGGGCGTTGAGGTACTGATGCACCCTCGCACGGAGGACCGGCAGGTCGAGCTGCGCGTCGTCGCCGTAATACGTGTCTTCGACCAGCACCCGGCGCGCGTCCCACGGGAGCAGGTAGACGAAGCGAAACGCGCCGTGCTGCTCCACCCGGCCATCCATCAGCAGCGGCACCTCGAGCCCGTGCGGGGCGTCGAGCTCGACGTCCATGCCGAGGAACTTCTGGTAGCCGCACGGCCATGAAGGCGCGCTCGAAAAGCCCCGCGCGTCGATCACGGCCTTCGCCTCGAGCGTCTCTCCGGTCGAGAGCGTCACGCTGGTCGCGGTCTGCGCCGTCACCCTCGTCTTCAGGCGCACCCGTTCGCCGAG
>JAEUJR010000629.1 GCA_016793585.1 Archangium sp. | reverse complement strand
TCAACGGTCCTTCTTCGCCGCCTTCTGCTCGACGGGGAACGAGGCGACGGCCTTCTTGAAGCGCTTCTTGTCGGAGGTGAACGTGAGAATGACGACGAGGCCGTTCTTCGCCCGCACCGCCACCTGCCGCTGACAGAGCACCACGTTCACGCGCGGGTCAGAGAACGTCACGTCTTGAAAGACCGCGCTCTGCCCGAGGTACAGACACTCACCGCCAGCGAGCACCTCGAAGTCGTCGGTCTTCTCTTTCACCGAGCGGTTCGGCGCTTCGAACACCTTCGGCAGCGGCACCGACTCGGGCACCGCGTGGCTCGTCACCACCACGTTCTGCGTGAAGCCCTGCGAGACGACGGGGTCGCTCTCATCGGCAGGGGCGCTGAAGCGCAAGATGGAGTCGTCGACCCACTCCTGCGGCACCCCGACCGCCACGCCATGCAGCGACGCCGTCGCGCTCACTCAGCGGCCACCGAGCTTGTAGTTGTCGTCGGCGTACTGCAGCCACACTTCGCCGGTGTTCGTCTTGAGGCCGTAGGCGACGCCGAGGTTCTGCAGGTCCTGCGTTCGAATGTGCGTGCCTTTGATGGTGACCGTGTGCGTGTCGTACATGTTGCCGCCGCGGTCGGCCGAGCGGTGGTCGAAGGTCAGCTCGACGCGCTTCCACTCGACCTGGTTCTTCTTGTTGCGCGTGGGCACGAGCGCGAAGGCCTGCTCCATGCCGTCGAAGTCGACGCCCGTGCGCCGCAGCGCCGCGTCATTCACCGTCACCTCGAGCTTCACGTTCGTCGGCGTCTTCGCGCGCGGCTTCGTGGTGGCCGAGACATTCGCAGACGTCGCGTTGTTGTAGCGGGGAAGAATCTTGTTACCCATGCAACCTCCGGAGCGGTGAGAGGCGTGAGATTTTGCACACGCATTCGTGGTTCGCCAGCCCCGTCACCACGCGCGGGGCCCTGCGTCACGAGCGCACGTGGCATTGCCTTCACAGCGTCGATGGCTCGCGCTGTATGCCCTGCGCCGCTGAAAGGCCGTCGAGTTCCACAGGGTGATCAAGTCGTGCTCGAGCACCGAGCCGACCGCCGGCTGGTGGAAGTCCTGCGGTTTCACGGCACCATCGGGCTCGACGCAGACGACCTCCCACGGCGCGCGGCAGGGGTTGATCAAGACACGATTCGCGAAGTCGTCGGCGAGCGAGAAGGCCTCGTCGGCGGCGCTCATCACGCTCGGCTGGCACCGCCAGACCTGCCGGTCATGGGAGTGGTCGACGAAGCGCACCCCGTGCTCGGCGCAGAGGCGCCTGGCTTCGGCAATCGCAACGTCGCGAACCGACGGCTCGACGCGGGCCTCTTCTTCTCCGCGCGCGTTCACGGGAAACGTCTCTTCCACCTTGAACCAGTCGAGCTTCGCGTTGGCCACCAGCCGCGCGACGGCGGCGACCTCGTGAACGTTCGAGCGCATCACCGTGCACGAGACGCCGAGTCGCACGTCGAGCGCGTGCTCGGTGCGCAGTGAGGCGAACGCGCGCAGCCGCTCCTTCAGCACCAGCACCTTCGCGCCGAGGCGGAGCGCGTCGTTCGTGCCCTGCGTCGCGCCGTCGAGCGAAACCGCCCACGACCGAATGCCCGCGCGGGTGAGCTCGAGAAAGCGCCGCTCGGTGAGCGCCATGCCGTTCGTCACCACGTGCACGACGGGCCTTCGGAGCACCGAGAGCAGCGGCTCCAGCATCGGGGCGAGGGTCGGCTCTCCGGCGTGCGTGAGCGCCACGTACTTCGCGTGACGCAGGTGCGGCGTGAGTGCGTCGAGCACCTCACGGCTCATGGTGCGCGCGCTGCCATCGGCGCTCTTCGCCGGCGCGTGCGTGATGCAGTGAACACAGCGCAGCTGGCAACGCTCGGTGAGGTTCAGGAAGAAGCGCGTCGGAGGACTTCGGGGCCGCAGCGACGCTCGACGAAAGGCTGCATCGACCTGCGTCAGCACCGGGCGACCCATGACGCGATGCAACCTATCCCGTACCATCGCGCCATGGCGCGCCGCAGTGACTTCGTCCGCACCGACCTGCATGGGCACAGCTGTCTCTCTGACGGGCTCTTCACGCCCACGGACTACGTGAACGCCCGCGCCGACGAGCAGCTCGAGGTCATCGCGTTGTCCGACCACGACATGCTTTCGGGCGTGGCCGAGGCCGCGAAGGTGGCCAAGCGCCGCGGGCTCACCCTCGTGCCCGCGATGGAGACGAGCAGCTTCATTCACTTCGGCACGCCCGACGCCGAGCAGGTGCACGTGCTCGCGTACTTTCCGCCGTCGATGACGCCGAAGGCCCTGAGTCGCACCACGCTCTTTCAACGCGGTCAGCGCATCGTCGCGTCATGGCGCGAGTTCGTCGTCGCGTGGATCGACGCGTTGCCGGCTGATCAGCAGCACGTGGTCGACCCGAAGCGTGAACTGCGAAAGCTCGACGCCGACGCCTTCCCAGGGCTGGCCGTGTTCCTCGCGCACCTCGTCGGCGAGCCGCGGCGCGCGAATGAAGACGCGGCGGCGGCGCGAGTGCGACTCGATGAACGCTCGGCGCTCGTCACGGCGTTTCAGCGGCACCACGTTCGATTCTGGACCGAGCAGCCCGACTTCTTCGGTTGGTCGCCCGAAGAGATGATCGACACCATTCGCGCCGACGGCGCCTTCGACGTGGTCGCGCACCCGAACCGCATTCGCGACACCGCTCGCATGGAGCGCGTGCTCACGTACGCCCAGGGCGTCGAGGTCTACACGTCACGGCACAGCGAGACCGTCTCGGCGAAGTTCCTCGAGTACGCGACCCGCCACGGCAAACACTGGACGGCGTCGACCGACGACCACCAGCACGTCAGGCAACGGCCCTATCGCCCCCCACCGTCGGGAACGCCGCGCGTGACCGTCGAGCGCATTCTCGAAGGGTCGTAGCGGGTGCTGCCGCGCCTGCTGGCCGTCGCGATGCTGACGTTGCTGGGCGTGAGCTTCTTCGTTCCCACGCACACGCTCGACCACGTGATGCTGATGACCGACGGGTACCTGTGGGGCTCGAAGGTCGACATGGGCGGCCGGCCGCTGCTCGACCTCGTCATGGTGCTTCAGCCGCTCATGCTCCTCGTCATCGCGCTCGCGTGTCTGTCGACGCTGCGCACTGGCCGAACTCGCACGCTCCTGGTGGCGGCCGGTGCCTTTCAAGCCGCGCTCCTGATGACGGGTCTGCACGCCTGGGCCATCGACGGCGGCTCCTGGCGCGGGTCGATGCCGAGGCCCTTCTTCGACGTGCTTCAGGTGGTGTGCGTGCTCTTCCTCATTGGAGCAACCGTCGCTCATCACCGCAGGCCCGCGACGACTGCGGGCTCAGCGCAGGTCCAGCACGCGGCGAACGAAGAATGACTTCGCCTCGGTGTAGCCCTCACGGTCGAAGCGATGCGTCACGACGAGCCGCTTCTTCAGCGCTGCGTACTCGGCCGCGAGTGACGCATCGGCCCTGAGAGCGTCTCGAAAGAACAGGCGGCTTCACCGTTCGACATGACGACAGCCTACGCCGCGAAACGACGTAGGCTTCTGCCCGCGTGACTACGTATTCGTTGAGACCCGGAGTCCACTACCCGCTCGGCGCCACCTTCGACGGCAACGGCGTGAACTTCGCCATCTACTCGGCAGGCACCGCCGTCGAGCTCTGCCTCTTCGACGAGCAGGGCACCGAGACGCGCCTTCGCCTCGGAGAGTCGACCAACAGCGTGTGGCACGGCTACGTGCCCGGCCTCAAACCCGGCGCGCTCTACGCGTACCGCGTGCACGGCCCGTGGAGCCCCGGCGAAGGGAACATCTACAACCCGAACAAGCTGCTGATGGACCCGTACGCGCGGCTCTTCCGCGGGCAGGTGAACCACGACGGGCCGCTGGTGCCGAACCGCGGGCCCGAGCTCGACCCTCGCGACTCTGCGCCGTTCGTTCCGCGCTGTGTGGTGGTGCACGACGACTTCGACTGGAGCGGCGAGAAGCGCCCCGAAGTCATCTGGCGCCGCACCGTCATCTACGAGGCGCACCTCAAGGGCCTCACCGCGCGCCACCCCGAGGTTCCACCCGAGCACCGCGGCACGTACCTGGGCCTCGCGCACCCGGCCGTCATCGAGCACCTCAAGTCCATCGGCGTCACCTCGGTCGAGCTGTTGCCGGTGCAGGAGCTCGTCTCCGAAGGCTTCATCGTCAAGCGCGGCCTCACCAACGTGTGGGGCTACAACACCATCGGCTTCTTTGCGCCGCAGCAACGCTACGCCTCGTCGAGCGGCCCCGGGCCGGTGACCGAGTTCAAGATGATGGTGAAGGCGCTGCACGCCGCGGGGCTCGAGGTGATTCTCGACGTCGCGCCGAACCACACGTGTGAAGGCAATCAGCTCGGGCCGATGCTCTCGTGGAAGGGCCTCGACAACCGCGGCTCGTATTGGCTGCAGGACGACAAGTCGAAGTACCGCGACTTCACCGGCTGCGGGAACAGCCTGAACCTGAGCAACCCGTGGGTGCTGAAGCTGGTGCTCGATTCGCTGCGGCACTGGGTGAACGAGTTTCACGTCGACGGCTTTCGCTTCGACCTCGCCACGACGCTCGCGCGAGCGGGCTCCGGAGAGTTCTCACCGAGCGCGCCTTTCCTCACCGCGATTCATCAAGACCCGGTGCTCTCGCGCGTGAAGCTCATCGCCGAGCCGTGGGACCTGGGGCTCGACGGTTACCGGCTCGCGCACTACCCGGCCCTCTTCGCGGAGTGGAACGATCGCTACCGCGACACCATTCGCCACTTCTGGAAAGGCGACCCCTGGCAGGCCGGAGAGCTCGGCTATCGCCTCACCGGCTCCTCCGACTTCTTCAAGCTCTCGGGCCGGCGCCCGACGGCGAGCATCAACTTCATCACCGCGCACGACGGCTTCACCCTGCGAGACCTCGTCAGCTACTCGAAGAAGCACAACGAGCTGAACCTCGAAGAGAACCGCGACGGCAACGACTCGAACCACTCGTGGAACTGTGGCGTCGAGGGCGAGACGACCGACCCGGCCATCAACGCCCTGCGCGCCAGGCAGCAACGCAACTTCCTCGCGACGCTGTTCCTCTCGACGGGCACGCCGATGCTGAACGCCGGCGACGAGCTGTGCCGTACCCAGCGCGGCAACAACAACGCCTACTGCCAGGACAACGAGCTGCTCTGGCACGACTGGCGAATGACGCCCGAGGTGGCCGAGCACCTGGCCTTCGTGCGCCGCCTGGCCGAGCTGCGCAAACAACCGGTGCTGCAGCGCCGCAACTTCTTCCTCGGGCAGACGCTCGACGACTCGCACTTTCACGACCTGGTCTGGTTCAACGCCGACGGCACCGAGATGCAGCAACAAGACTGGAAGTCGCCGCGGCAATACATGGCGTGGTTCCTCGGCGGCGACGCCATCGGCATGCGCGACCCCGCCGGCAAGAAAGTCATCGGCGATAGCCTGCTCATCTACCTGAACGCGTCGGCCAACGAGCTGCCGGTGACGTTGCCGGGCATCGAGTGGGGCGCGCGCTGGCGGGTGTGTCTCGACACGGCGCTCGCGCTCGATGGGCAGTCGTACGCGTGTGACGGGCGCTTCGTGGTGCAGTCGCGCTCGGTGGTGGTGCTCGAGCTCATCGCTGGCGACGCGCCGCGGAGTGCTCCCGCGTGAGCGACGACCGCGAGCTGCGAGACCTCGTCGAGAAGCTGCAGGTCGAGAACGCGGCCCTGCGCAAACGGCTGCTGAAGACCGACGAGCTGCAGGCGCGGGTGAAGGCGCTCGAGTCTGACAACGGCGCCCTGAAGCGACAGCTCGAGCTCGCCGACGAAGCGCGCGACAAGTGGGGCGAGAAGCTGGCGCGCATGCAGCGCAAGGACCTCGAGGCCCACGTGAAGTCACTCGAGGCCAACACCTCGAACCTCAGGCGGCAGCTCGAGCTGGCTGATGAGGTGCGTGACACCTGGTACCGCGACGCCGCGAGACTTCGGCGAGAGCTCGAGATTGCGCGCGAGGAGCAGCTGCGCCTGCGTCGGCTTCTCGACCAGGAGCGCCTCGACCACCGTCACGAGCTGAAGCGCCTGCGCAAACGCTGAAGGTCAACAGCCGTCGCGCACGCAGCGTGATTTCCGCCACTTCGATTTGCACTTCGACCGACCCGATGACCGAAGCGCCAGGTCGAGCTCGGCGGGTCGAAGTTCGAGCACGCACTGCACTTCTTCGCGGTCGATGGCGTGGGGCTGAAGAAGAGGCTCACGCCCGCGCTGTTGCGTCCGAAGACTGATCAGCCAACGGTGGAGCGATGGCTCGCGGCCCTCGAGGCGTCGCTCAACGCGTCGTCTTGATGTCGCTCGGCTTCGGGCCAATCTTGACCGTCGGCTTCTTCTTGAGCGTCACCGTCACGGCCGGGTCGGTCGAATCGGTCAGCGTCGTTTGAAACGGCTCGTACCCGTCGCGCGAGACCTTCAGCAGCACCGGCAGCTTGTTCTTCTCGACCTTGAGCTCGATGGGCGTCAGCCCCCGTTTGTCACCGGCGAGCTCGACCTCTGCCTCCGAAGGCTCGGAGCTGAGCGTGTACGTCACGTACTCGACGACCTGTGGCGGCGGCTCGACGACCTTCGGCAGCTCGGGCGGCTTCACGGGCAGCACCGGCGGGTCGACGGGCTTCGGCGTCTCGTCTCCGCGGCCCTTCACCATGTAGCCGACGACGCCAATCAGCAGCACCGCGACGATGCCGATGCCGGCCCAGAGCCCTGCGCGGGAGCGGCCTGCCGGGTTCGAGACGGCCTCGGTGCGCGGGTCTCCAGCGGGGAAGACCTGCCCGCCCTGCTGCTTGCTGCGGTCGACGGTGGTGGCGCCCTGCGCGTTCTTCGGCAGCCCGCCAGCGTCGAGGTCGGTGAGCCCCGAGTCTTCTTCGAGCGTGCGCGGGTCGGCCTCCTTCGCGATGCGGTCGGCGTACAGCCCCTGCATGAACTCGACGAGGTGCGCGTTCGACGCGGGAATCGAGTTCTTGAAGGCGAAGTCTTCGAGCGCCATGCGAAACGCGCCGGCGTCGGCGTAGCGGTCCTTCACGTCTTTCGCGAGCGACTTGAGCACCACCGCGTCGAGGCCCTTCGGCAACGACGGCTCGACCTCGCTCGGCGGCGGCACCTGGCAGGCCTTCACCAGCCGCTGCGTCATCAGGTCGTTCTCGCCCTTGAAGAGGCGTTTGCCGGTGAGCAACTCCCACAACACGATGCCGAGCGCGAAGACGTCGCTGCGCGCGTCGATGTCGAGCCCGTCGGCCTGCTCGGGCGACATGTACGGGAACTTGCCCTTCAGAATGCCAGTGGCCGTGTGCTGCGCGCGGCCGGCTGCTTTGGCGACGCCAAAGTCGATGAGCTTCACCGAGCCGTCGAAACCGACGAGCACGTTCTGCGGAGACACGTCGCGGTGCACGAGGCCCAGCGGGTTGCCCTTCGAGTCTTTCGCTTTGTGCGCGAAGTCGAGGCCGGCGGCGGCGTCGGCGATGACGCGAAGAATGACGCCGAGCGGAACCGGGTGGTTCGCCATGCGCGCGCGTTTGTCCATGCGGCGCACGTCTTCACCCGAGACGTATTCCATCTCGATGAAGTGCACGCCGTTCTCGACGCCGAACTCGTTGATGCGCGCGATGTTCGGGTGGTCGAGGCGCATGGTGATCTTC
>JAEUJR010000609.1 GCA_016793585.1 Archangium sp. | reverse complement strand
GCGATGGCTGCCGAGAGCCGCTCGCGGGGAGCACTGGCGATCGCCTCGCGCGCGGCGTCGAGCTCGTCGAGCGCCTTCGTGAGCCGCGACCGGAGAGGAGTCGAGAGCTTCTTCGTGGCGCGTCGAACGGCCGCTTCCGGGTGGTGCGCGATCGGCACGGGAATGGCGACGTCGACGAGCCCGGCAGCGATGAGCTCTCGCATCGAGCCGAGCGTCTGATCGAGCGGCAACTTCAGCGCGCGAGCGAGCTGCTTTGGCGTTCGTGGCGTCGAGAGCGCGACCGCGAGCCGCCGCTCCACCCGGGCGTGACCGGTGAGCCGGAGCGGAACCTCGGCCAGCAACTCGCCCGCGATCGCATCGACCACCGCCGCGATCGCCCACGGCTCGAAGAAGACCTTTCGCTCGGCGAGCAGTGAGGGGCCGGGCCGTTGCTCGAGCGTGGCGCCGCTCCAGCTCGCCCACCCAAGTGGCCCGAAGAAGCCGATGGTGTCGCACTTCGTCGCGTACCGCTGAAGGTACGAGACCAGCATCGACTCCTTCTTTCGCAGCTTCGCGTCGTCGCGATCGACAGGCGCCCGAACGAGCGAGTCGAGCCCGAACTCCACGGCGCTCCGGTTCTGCCAGGTCACGGCCTCGCGCAGCCCTGGGTGCGCCGCCAGCGCCCGAATCGTCGCGCGAAGCGCGGGTCTGGCGTCTGCCCACGCTTGAACGAACGCCGCTGGCTGAACGGTTCCCTCGAGCGCGGCCACGGCTGAGGCCCAGAGCGATGGCGCCGTGAGCGACTCCATCAGCCCCACGGGAAAGCCCGCGCCACGAACGAGCGCCAGCGGCCACAACGACCAGCCTCGGCTCAGCGCAACCCGGCTGCTCACGCGCACCTCAGATCGAATTCCCGCACCGCCCGTTCATGGCCGCACCCACCAACCCAGGAGTGTCCATGCGCTTGCGCCTGCTGTCGTGCCTGTTGAGCCTCACCTTCGCCCTGCCCGCTTTCGCCCAGTACTCCGAGACGGCCGGCATGAACTCCGCGCCCGCCGCGCGAGTCATCGAGCAGGTTCGCGACGACAAGACGGGAAAACTCGAGACCCGCGAGCGCTTCGTGCCCGTCGTACGCGACTCGTTCGGCAACTCGGGAGGCAACCAGCACGATCTCGCCGTCGACGGCGCTTTCGACGGGCAGACGGTCGCGGTCGTGCAGCTCTACGACTTTCCCTTCGACGCCGCGCGCGACGCCCTCAAAGAGAAGGGCTTCTCGGTCTTCCGCTGGAATCACGCGGTGCCGCCGGCGAAGGAGTTCGAGAAGCAGCTCACGAAGGCCTGCCAGCTGTGGATCATCTCCAGCGACACGCGACAGCTCAGCGACGAGCACATCGCCGTCATCAAGCGCTTCTTCGACTCGGGCAAGGGCGTCTACATCTGGGGTGACAACCAGCCGTACTACGCCGACGCGAACGCGGTCGGCCAGGCGCTGATGGGCGTCACCATGCAGGGCGATCTCATGGGCGATCAGGTCGTCGGCCTCGAGAAGTCGAACGGCCAGCAGCACATCGGCATTCGCCGCAGCCACCTGCTCTCCACGGGCCTCGAGTTCCTCTACGAGGGCATCACCATCGCGACGGTGCAGAAGAACGAGGTGCTCGAGCCGCTGCTGTACGGCTCGGCCGGCAACCTCGTCTCGGGCTTCTACGATCGCAACGGCAAGCGGGCGATCTTCGACGGCGGCTTCACGCGC
>JAEUJR010000563.1 GCA_016793585.1 Archangium sp. | reverse complement strand
GACATCGGTGATGAACGCGTACGCGAGCTCGCCCTGCTTCGCGTCGCCGATGATCTTCACGTTCTTGCGGCCCTCGACGAACTGCTTCCACCGCGTCTCGGCGCCCGGGTACCAGCCCTTGCGCACGCCGCCCGTCGCCATGGACGCGGAGACGAGGTCGAGCAGGGTCTGCCGCTGGCTCCAGCCCTTCGTGGTGACGAGCAGCTTGGCCGAGTTGCAGTTGAAGCTGGCGTTGTTGCAGACCATGCCGCCGATGTTGCGTGCCTGGAACTCGAGGCTCGCCTGGTCCCACGGGCCGGGCACGACGATGACGGGCGAGACGTTGCCGAGCTCCGAGGTGATGTCCTTCTTGAGGAGCGGCTCGTTGCGGGCCTTGCGCGCCTCACGGTCGGCGCCTTCGGGGCCCCAGACCATCAGGTCGTGCGTCTTGTCCGAGCCGGTGATGTGAATCTCGTCGATGGCCGGGTGATTGACGAGGTACGCGCCCTCTTCACCGCCGCCGTAGACGACCGCAAAGAAGCCGCGCGCGATGAGCGGCGCGAACGCTTTCTCGATGAGCGGCCCGAGATACGCGTTGACGGGGTTCATCTTGAGCACGCAGACGGTGCCCTCGGCGAACATCTTGTAGACGACGTCGGTTGGGGGAATCGCGTTCACGTTGCCGGCGCCGAGCACGAGGCACACGCGGCCCTGATGCGGCTTGCGGTAGTGCACGGCCTGGTGCTCGGCGAGGTTCGCGCGGGTGACGCCCTTCTGCATGTACGCCTCGCCCACGTGCTTCGCGAGCAGCACCGAGTCGAACGAGTCTGACGGGAACACGCGTACCGCGAGGCGGCCGTCAGGCAGCTCACGCATCATCTTGTCCGTCACGCGCGGAGCGCCGTACTGCTTCACCTCTCGCAGCGCGTGCTCGGTCAGCCGCAGCACCCGAATCGTCACCATCGGGCCGGCGAGCCACTCTTCACCCGACGACGGGCTCTCGAAGGGCACGCCTTTGTACGCGCAGGCCAGCCGCACAGACTCTTCGGCGATGCTCATGTAGCCGTCGCGCATCTGGCGGAGGAACGCGATGCGCTCGTCGATGCTGGTGCGCGCGAAGGCGGCGGCGTTCTCTTTCACGCGATTCACGGCGGCGTCGAGCTGCGACTGCGGCATCGGCGGAGGAATGGCGACGGCGGCGGTCATGGAGCGCTCCAGGGTGAAGGACGCGTGCGGTGTAGCGAGTCGTGCACGCGCTCGAAAGGCCGGGCTCATGAACCGACTCGCGCAGATGGACTGTCACTGCCCGAACAGCACGAAGAGCGTGCCGCCATCGCCGCTCCCCTGCGCCGCGACGACGAGATCGGCGTGCCCCATGCCACGCAGCGTTCCGCTGGCGAGGGTCGAGGGGCCGATGCCGTTGAGCGAGCTGAACGTCGAGCCGAGACCGCCGTCGGAGCTTCGCACCAGGCTCGCCCGAAGCACCGAGTCGGGTTTGCCCACGACGAGTGAGCCCACGAGGTCGTCGCCGAAGCGCCCGCCGAGCGTGGCCGTGACGGAGGGCGTCAGCATGGCGAAGGAGAGAATGCTCCGGTCGGTCAGGCCCGAGCTGCTCAGCTCCCAGA
Source organism: Archangium sp. (assembly GCA_016793585.1). The sequence goes on along the minus strand of JAEUJR010000563.1, from coordinate 11,935 downwards.
GCCGGAGTGGCTCGTTGGGGGCCTCGCTCCTCGCGACGATGAATGGCGCGTCTCCGAAGAAGACGGAGAGCCCCGATGGCGGTGTGGTGACGTTGAACGGAGACGGCAGCAAGAAGCCGGGGCCGCCATCGCTGAAGAGGTACGACGCGAAGATGGTGGTCGACTGCACCGAGACCGCGACCACCGACGTGGTGCCGCTCGACGCAGCGCCGAGTTGAGAGCACCCCGCGACGCTGAGCAGCTGACGCGACCTCCAGTCGGGAGCAGCGAAGAGGTTGGCTGGCTCGCCGCCATCACACACGAGCAGGTCCTCGAGCCCGTCGGCCGTCACGTCGGCAACCGCAGCGGCACGGGCCGAGGTCGACAGCTCGACCGCGAACGAAGGAGGTCCGCTCAGCAGCCACACCCCGCCATCCCTCATGGCGACCAGGGCGTCGCCACCATCACGGCGAAGGCGCTCGAGCGTGGCAGGCACGAACGGCAGGGTCACCGTGCCGGCGTGTTCGAGGCTGCCGGGCTCGGCGCGCAGCACACGAAGCGCTGAACTCTGCCCGACCTGGAGCAGCACTTCGTCGCCGCCACCGCTCACGAAGTCACCCACCACCACGAGGCCCACGTCGCGCACCAGTGCCGACTGAAACCCCGAGACCGACGGCGTCAACGCGCCGAACGCGCACCAGCCGATGCCGCCATCACGACGAAACCCGCAGGGAGGATCCATCGGACCGGCGTCGGCATCGCCAGCATCAGGTGCGCCAGCGCCGGCGCCCCCCTGCCCGCCAGCGACCGAGCCGCCCGCAGCCGCGCTGCCAGCGGTGCCTCCACCAGCAGGACCTCCACTGGCGAACCCGCCTGCACTCGCGCCACCTGCGGCGCCACCGCCGACGACGCTCGCGGCGCGACAGACGTTCGCCACCGTGTCGCAGCGGAAGCCGTCAGGACAACGGCCACCCTCGTCGCACTTCGTGCCGTCGATCTCCAACGTCGGAGGGCAGGCCACCACCAGCACGCAGGTGACGACGGTGACGAACGTTCTCACCAGCGCACCTCGACCCCAGAGGGCCCCACGCCCAGCCAGGCCGACGCGGGCGGCTCGACAGGCGCCACGAAGAACCACACGAGACCGCCGACGAGCGCCGCACCGCCAGCGGCGAGCACTCCGAGCCCGGCCCAGTACGACAGCTGCTGCTCCTTCAGCTGCGCCTGTGCCGCCGACACGGCGATGCCGGCGCGTTCGCGATTGAGCGTCTGGTTCGCGCTGACCGCCGTGCCGAGCAACACGCTGCCGATGACCGCCGCGACGGCTCCGACGCCACCGACGATGAGCGGCGCGATGGGAAGTCTGGGCGCCGTGACGCCGACGAGCGCGCGCACCATCTCGGGAACGGCAGCGAACAGCTCGTCGTCGTTCGCGAGCACGCGCCCACTGCGCGCGACCGTCTTCGAAGCGGCGGAGTCGACGAGCTTCAGGTCGAAGCGCAGCTTCGTTCCCGCGCGACCGAGCGTGCCCATCACGAGCCAGCGCGCGCCAAGGGCTCCGCTGAGCTCGGCCATGCAGCTGCTGGCCTCGTCGGAGCAGCCGAGCAGTTGCTTCTGCCGCTCGAGGCCCAACAGCGCCGTGATGTCGCTCTGGCCGATGATGTCGTAGCGCTCGAGCGACATGAGCTCGGTGGCGACCTGCTCCTGGACGAGCCGGGCCGTCTTGCTCGACGCGTCGTCCGAGGTCGAGAGCTCGAGCACCACGAGCTTCTCGCGAGCGAATGCAGTCGAGGCCATCACCAGCAACAGCAGTGGAAGGCGGAGCACGGAAGAAAGGAAACCACGCCCGCGGGGCGTTCGCGATGAAGCGTTGCCCCCATCGATGAACGCACGAGATACCGTGTCGGAACGTGCGCGCGCTGATGCTGTTGACAGGGTTGTTCGCTGCCGAAGCTGGTGCTGTCTGCACGTCGACGCTCTGCCAGTGCCGCCCCGCCGACTTCACGGCGCTCGGGGTGCTGCACGCCGACGGCGGGTTGACGCTGCAGGAGGTGCGGTGGGCCGATGGCGGTGTCGCGACAGTCGCGGCGCGCCGGTTCTCTGCGACGAACCCATACCTCGATGCACCCATCGACACCCCCGTCGTCATCGGAGCCGTCTTCTCCGAGACCATTCTTCCGGTCGAGGCGTGGCCGCTGAACGACGCGGGGCTGGTGACCTGTCAGGGCGGCGCCTATTCGCAGGAGGCGTGGCGACGAGCGCTCGACACCGGCAGCTGTGTCGACCTGACGCCGGGCGGCGGGCCGTGTCACGACACGCGGCCCTGCTCGACGACTGCCGGGCTCTGCCTGCTCGCCACCGTCGCGCTGCTCGCGGTGCGCTCGACTCGCCGCGCTGATCGGTGAGCGACTCAGGCGCAGGCCACGTGTTCATGACGCGCGAGGAGACACCTTCTCCGCCGACATGCCAGCGTGTCAGCACCGTGTCGTGCCATCGTCGGCACCGCATGGTTTCCCGACCTTCAGCCCTCGACGCGCTCGATGGTGCACCCAGCTCCCTGCCGCACGGCACCGAGGTGACGACGCGCGTGGAGCGGCTGCATGGCGAGCGTCGGCTTCCACAGGGCCTCGTCGGCCGAATCGCGCGCGAACGTGATGGCGGCTTCGACGTGCACGTCGTCGGGGTCGGCGACGTGTGGTTTCGCCGTGAAGAACTGCTCCCGCGCCGTGAAGGCCAGCTCGCGTTCGCGGTGCGCCGTGACGCCGCGTGGAGCGCGTTGCGCCAGTGCGCGGTGCTCGAAGCGACGGTGGGTTCTCGCGCGTGGGGCCTGGCCAACGACCAGAGTGACACCGACGTGCGCGGCGCCTTCCTGCTCCCCTTCTCGTGGACGGCGGGGCTCGTCGAGCCACCGCGCGACCTCGTCAGCGCCGATGGCAGTCAGACGTTCTGGGAGGTCGAGAAGACGATCGCTCAAGCGCTGCGTGCCGACCCGAACACGTTCGAGCTGCTCTTCGTGCCGACGGTGCGCGCGACAGACGAGGTCGGCGAGTGGCTCCTGGCCGCGCGCGAATCGTTCGTCTCGACCCAGCTCTTCGGCAGCTTCGGCAAGTACGCGCTGCGCCAGCTCGACTCGCTCACGAAGTCGGCGCGCCTCGCGGAGCATCGCGACACCGTGCTCGACTGGCTGCGCGCCGAGCCGACGCTCTCACTCGACGCCGTCGCCACGCGGCTCGCGAGAATCTCTCCCCGCGCGCACGCGACCGACGCCGAGGCGCTGCTCGCGACGAAGACGTACCTGAAGCAGCTCTACCGTTCGCTCAGCGACCAGGGCCTCATCGCGGCCAACGACTTCGCGTCGCTGAAGGCGTTCGCGCTCGCAGGTGGCGCCGTGCATCGCGGTGACGAAGACGGCGAGAGCCAGGCGCGGCGGCTGTCTCCGAAGAACGCGTACAACCTGCTGCGGCTCATTCATCTGGCGACGGGCTGGCTGCGCACGGGTGTGCCCGAGTTCGCGGCGACGGGAGCGCTCAGGACACGCCTGCTCGACATCAAGGCCGGCCGCGTTCCACTGGAAGAGGTGCTGCGCGAGGCGGAGTCGCTGGCGCCCGAGCTGGAAGCCGCCCGCGATGCCTCGAAGCTGCCCGAGGCACCTGACCGGCTCGTGGCCCATCGCCTCCTCGTACGGGTCAACGAGACGCGCGCCTCGCGGTGGCTCAACCACGTCCCCGGAGCATGGGGCGCCGGGGCGCCTGCAGCGCCGGTGCCCAACGATTAGCCTGCGTGCCATGCGTCGGTCGCTCCTCTCGTGTCTGCTGCTGCTCGCCTGCGCCCGCCGCGTCGAGCCGGTCGCGCCCGCGCCCACGTGCGCCAGCCGCTACGTCGTTCGCGAGACGCTCGATGACGGCGTGCTGACGGTGAACGCGGCCTATTCGGCGCCGTGTGCCGAGCGCTCGTCGGCAGACATCGAGTTTTCGCGGCTCCGGGTCGAGGCCCGCACGACCTGCCCGGCCGCAGGCACCGTCGTGCTCGAGATGGGAGCAACGGAGCGGCCGATGCCAGCCGACTACGCAGCCACGCTCGATGAGCGCAGCCGAAAGGACCTCACCCGAACGCTGCAGCGCGTCCTCTCGAGCGGCATGACGAGTGTGCGCGCCTTCGTGGTGCACTGCGCGAAGCCGAAGTGGCTGCTGGTCGCGACCCATCACGCACCGCCTGCCTCCGACCAGGAGCCACGCGTCTCGCTGTACGAGGTCGCGCCCGAAGAGCCAGCCACGGCTGAGCCGCCGCCACCTCCGGAGCAGCCGCTCGTCACCGGCACCTGCGACGAGTCGCTCGCGCTGGGAGAGATGCTCTGGGTCGGCCGCCAGCTCAGCACCGGCTGGCTGCCAGGCCCTTCACGCCTCGAGCAGTGGACGCTGGGGCGTACGGGTGAGCGCGCGCGGTTGGTCATTCAGGAGTTCGAGGCGCGGCGTGAGGGTTCGACGCTCGACGTGCAGCCCCAGGGTACGTTCCGCTGTCTCCGCTCCACCGCGTGGGAGGGCACCGTCACGGGAGCGGCGAAGCTTCGCTTCCAGTTCTCCCAGCCACCGCATGGCCCGACGCGCGAGCTGACCTGTACACAGCGCACCGTCACCCTCGCGAGCGAGCGCGCTCGACGCGTTCGCGTTCCGTCACGCATCGAGGGCTGCAACGCCTCACGGTGGACGCCCAGGGCCTCGCAGCCGGGTCGAATTCTCGATTGCCTCGAGGGCAGCGAAACGCACTTCTTCCTCGGGCGAGGGCCGGGCATCGAGCACCTCACCTTCGACGGCGACGACTGCGGCGACCTCACGCTCGGGCTGCGCAGCATGCCGGCCGACGGAGGCGTGGAGCCCGCAGTGATGATCTCGGAGCAGCCCCGCGACACCGTGCCGGCGCACCTGCTGCGGACGAAGTGAGTCAGCTTCGAGCTGGCGCTCCGTCTGCGCTCCACCCTGCTCGGGAGTCTTCCATGACGCCGATGACGATGCTCACACCGCTCCAGTCTCGCGTCGCCGCCGAGTTCCTGCGCGCGCAGTCCGACGAGCGCCGGCACCTCGTGGTGTCACTCTCTGGCGCGCACGCCTACGGCTTTCCGTCTCCCGACAGCGACCTCGACCTGAAGGCCGTGCACATCGAGCCGACGAGCGAGCTGCTCGCGCTCGAGCCGCGCTCCCGTCACAAGGAGCTCATCACCGTCATCGAAGGCGTCGAGGTGGACTACTCGTCGAACGAGCTGCAGTTCGTGCTGCGCGGGCTCGTGACGGGCAACGGCAACTTCGTCGAGCGCCTGCTCGGCCACCTGCAGCCCATCGGCTCGAAGGAGCTCGAGTCGCTACGGCCGCTCGTGCGCCCACTGCTCTCACGTCGCCTGTACCGCCACTACCAGGGGTTCGCGCGACAGCAGCACCGCGAGTGGGAGGCCACGCAGTTCACCTCGGCCAAGCGGCTGCTCTACGTCGTGCGCACCACGCTCACGGGTACGCACCTGCTGCTGACGGGTGAGCTCGAGACCGACGTGACGAAGCTCGTCGAGCCGTATGGCGTGGCCGACGTGATGGCGCTCGTCGAGGCCAAGAGGAAGGGTGAGAAGGCGCCGCTGCCTTCCGAGCTGTCGACGCTCTGGCGGGAGCGCACGAAGGCCCTCTTCACGAAGCTCGACGAAGCGAAGGACCAGAGCGTGCTGCCGCTCGAAGCGCCGCCGAAGGCCGTGCAGGCCCTCGACGCCTGGCTGCTCGAGCTGCGCAGGAAGCTCTGGTGACGGACGAAGCCCCGGGACCGACGGTCGGGTCCCGGGGCTGGCGAGTCACCACTCGGGGTAGTCGAACGCGATGCTCGAGCCGCGATACGCCTCGAAACGATTGGGGCTGCCGCTGAAGCTCAAGAAGCGAGCGCCGCGCTCGACGACCACTTGGAGTGAGAACACGATTTTCACGTACTCGGAGAGCTGCAGCGCCTCGCGAACGATGGCAAAGCGCGGCAGGTGGTCGCCCACCTCGGGGCAGCAGTAGTGCCGACCAGCTTTGAAGGTCAGCCGCATGCGAATGACACACTCGTCGACGAGCGTCGCTTCGATGCCGTAGTCGGGCTGCACTCGTGCATCGGAGCCTGCAGGGTCTGGCCCGCGATTGCGCGCCATCAGCGCCTTGAGCTCTTCTGAGACGTCACGCGACGACATGGTCATCAGCAGACCTCTTCAGCGCGATACAGCACAAGTCAGAATCTGAAGCCGAACTTGCGCTCGTACCAGCTCGTTGGGCGCTGCCGGTCTCGCTCGCTCTGCGGCACCACCAGCGAGCCGACGTAGTCACCGCTCTCGTACGTGCGGTCGATGGCGCGCTTCACGTCGGCGAGGTCCGAGTCCGACACCACGCCGTTGCTGGTCGCCTTGTAGAACTGCACCGTGACACGCACGGGGAAGCGGTCGTCACGCTCGAGCGCAAGGCCTCCACACTCCTCATGCGGCCCCATCGCGTCTCCGTGGCCGAGCACCGCCTGTTCGACGTCGGAGCGTTCGCGCCGAACACTCCGGTCCTCCTCGGCCGCGCCCCCTTCCATCGCCATGGGCGGAGGAATGCCGTCATCGAACGACAGAAACCCGCGGCGCGGCGGCGCGACCTGCTTCAGCGGCACCTGCACCAGCATCATCATGTCGGCACCTTCGTCGAGCGCGCCTTCATCGGCCTTCGTGCCCTGCCCCGACGCGATGCGGTTCGCGACCGCGCTCTTTCGCTCGGCCGTGAACGTCGTCTTCTGGCCTTTGTCGTTGAAGTACAGCTGCTGGCCCCAGCCCTGGAACGTCTGGTCGCCGGGCTTGTTCTCGATGACCCGCACCGACAGGCCCTCGCGCGTCACCAGCAGCGTCAGCACCGCCGGGTTGCCGGGGTACGACTGGTAGTTGAACAGCACCGGGTTGAACTCGGCTTTGCCTTCACGCGGCAGCGGCACGAAGACGTGCTGCGCGCTCACGAGGAAGTGCGTGTCACGCTTCGCGAGCAGGTTGCCCGAGCCCTTCAGCGTCGACGATGCCGAGAGGTACTCGCCCAGATGCTCGAGCACCTCGGTGAGGCGAACGGCGCGGCGGGTGGCTCCTGCGCGCTCGTTGCCGATGCGAACCCACAGCTGCTCGGCCTTCACGTCGGCCGTCTTGTCGCTGAAGTTGGGGTGACGAATCACGGGCAGCAGCGACGTGCGCACGTTCTCGCCGACGCGTTCGCGCACCTGCAGCGTGAGGTCGCTGATGTTGGGGCCGACGGAGGAGCCTTCGTACCGGCCGGTGTCCTCCCACATCACGTTCATCACCTCGAGGCCGAGGCGGGCGCAGCGCTGCTGCAGGTCCGAATCGCCGGGCATCGCGACGACCTTCTCGATGACGTCACGGAACGACTGTTTCGGAGCGACGCCCCAGGTCTCGGCGAAGGCGCGCGTCGCGAAGGTGGCAGCAGTCGAGGCGAGGAGTAGGCGGCGGGAGAGTTTCATTCCCCTCTCAACGAGCCAGCCGGGGAAACGATCTACCGCTCGATGTCGACGCCCACCCCTCCGGTGATGGTGACGCCGCGCACGAGCCGGCCGTCGACCTGCGGGAAGAAGACGGTGCCGGCGTTGCCCAGCACATAGAAGGACTTGAAGAGCCTCCAGCGCAGGCCACCGGTGACGAGCCAGCGCGGCTGTTGCCCCAGGCCCACGGCACCGACCCGCGCTTCCGCGATGAGCCACTTCTGCAGCAGCTCGACCGTCAGCGTCGCGTCGAAGTCGGTGCGCCCGAAGGTGAACGCCTCGACCGCTCCATCGAGCGTGATGGACTGCAGCAGGCGGAAGCGAAGCTCGCCGAAGACCGAGAACGCGTCGGGCAGCTGCTCGTCGGCGAGCCCGGCGAAACCAAGGCCGATGCCCGAAAAGCGCGCGAGCTCGTACTGCGGCCCGAAGTAGCCGTGCCGAAAACCACCAGCCTGTTTGCGACCCTCGGCGCGCAGCGAGAGCTCGACGTCGGGCACGCGCACGTCCATCGCGAGGCCGGCGAGGAAGCCGAGGTCACGCGCCTGATTCGCGCGCGCGCCCATGCCGCCCAGCACCATGAGCGACAACGACTGGCTGCGCACGAGCACGGCCGAGGCGTCGAGGTGCACGAGCGTCGCAGCGGCTGGCGGTCCTGGAGGTGGAGCGAAGAACCGGCAGTCGGCTCCAGCGCAGGGGTCGGGCTCGCGCACGGCAGCTGGTGTTCCCTGCGCGAAGTCGTGACCGAGCGACAACGAGAGCAGATACCGCCCATGCGTCGCGGCGTTCGACGAGAACGAGCGCGCGATGTCCCACGAGACTTCACCCGCGAAGAGCCGCGCCGAGAAGATGTCCGAGGCGAAGAGCTCGAAGCGCAGGAACTCCACGGCGAGCGTTGCCGTCGCTGCTGCCGGTCGTGCATCGGCATTGAGCCGGTTCGAGTACCGGAACAGCAGATGCCCCAGACCCATCGTCTTCTTCTGCATCGGCCCCGCGCGCAGCTGGAACACGCTCGTGTCGCTGCCGATACGAAGCGACTGGAGCAGCTCTCCGAAGTCGCCCGGCCTGTCCCAGTCCTGCCCGCGCACCACGCCGCCGAGGTCGTTGGGGCGGTCAAGCGGCGGCGTGTCGATGACGCGCAAGCGAATCAGGGGCCCGACCTGCACGGCGAACACGTCGGAGACCCGCATGCCCACCATCGGGCGAAACCCGAACATCACGTCGGCGCCGTTCTCGGCCCAGCCCGAGGGCAGCACGCCAAGCTCACCTTCCGCGCCCGCCGAGAGATGAACGAACGGCTCGGGCTCGGTGTCAGCCACACCCGCGTCGGGGCTCTGCGTGAGCAACAGCGCGAGCGCGAAGGAGAGCATCGGAGGCCGAACGTACCAGCGCCCCTCTCGTTCACGAGAGTCTGACATCGGCGGCCTGACAGGCATGTCAGCTCGTCGTGCAAGTCCTCGAATCTGGAGCGCAAAGCGGCGGCTTTGCCTTTGCACAGGGCGCACCGCCCATGCTTCGCGCGCTGCTCCCCGTCCTTCTGATGCTCAGCGGCTGCGCGCTGTACCCGCAGCGCCGGTCGATGCTGGCACCGCTGCCCCCGACCCCGCTGCTCCACCTCGAGGACAGCCGCGTCGTGCAGGTCGGGGTCTCGCGGCTGGCGCGCTTGACGCCAGTGAACACCACCGACTCGGGCTCTGGCGTGCGAGCGCCCCTCGACCAGTACGGCATCACGCCGATGGTGCGGGTGCATCACCGCGTGGCGATCGGCGGCTCGATTCACGGCGCGAGCGCCACGGGAGCGACGACCCACAGCGAGAAGAACTCGTCACTCTTCGCAGACCCGCGACCAACCGCTGGTTTCACGGCGGCCGCCCACGTCACCATCTTCGAGAAGGGCCCGGCGGCGCTCGACGGCGCCCTGCAGCTCTCGCTCGACGGCATGCCGCGGGTCACCGCCAGCTCCATCGCCTCGGTGCCGACGCGCGACCTGCTGCTCATTCCAGGCGTGATGGTCTCGTTGGTTCCACGCCTCACAGGCTGGTGGGGCTCGGCCTTCGTGAGCGCGACCCTTCACAGCAACGCCGACATCGGCGCGGGCGAGTGGGAGTACACCGGCCCGAGCGTCGACCCCATCGGAACCGGAGGTGCCAGCACCTTCCTCGCGCACCTGGGCATCGGCTACGCCAAGACGTTCGCCTTCGGCCTGGGCCTGTCGGTGCAGGCGGTGTTTCCACTCGGAGAGCGGCTCAACTTCGGGCCGATGCTCTCGATGGGCCTGCACTGGGCCTTCATCGAGCCCGAGGCGCGGCCGGCTCCACCGCCGAGCACACCTCCCGAGCCAGTGAACCAGAAGCCCATGCTGTGACCGCAGTTGAAGCCCCACCCCGAAAGTGGTCTTGAGGAGCCCATGCGCTCGATGCCTCTCGTTCTCGGTTTTCTGCTCGGTCTCGCTGCGGCGACCTTCACGGGTTGCCCGACCTCGACGTGCTCACCATCGAACTGTGCGCTCGGCTGCTGCGACGCCTCGGGCCGTTGTCAGACCTCGTCGTCGAGCACCTGTGGAACGAAGGGCTCCATCTGCTCGACGTGCCGCATCGACGAGAGCTGCGTCTCGGGCAGCTGCATGTCGTCGAGCTCGGGCGCGGGCCCGGCGGGTGGTGGCACCTCGGGCACTGGCGGCGGCTCGGCCGGAACGGGCACGTACTCGGCCTTCCTCGACAGCTTCACCACTGCGTACTGCGGCAAGGTCATTCAATGCGGCCAGCTGCCGAGCGGCGCCGGGGCCGATTGTGCGGCGGTGTTCCGCCCGTACATCGCGGGGAGCGGCCTGGGCACCTTCGCGACCGAGCGCAGCGTTCGCACCGGCGCCTCCACCTTCGACGCCATGAAGGCACAGGCCTGTCTGGCCGAGCTGGCGAATACGACGTGCGGCAACTCGGGGCCGGTGGGTCGCGCTGACTCCTGCAGCGAAGTCACCCACCCGGCTGCCGGCCCCAACGCGGCGTGCGACACCACCAACGACTGCCTCGACAAGACGACGAGCTGCAACGGCCAGCCGTGCATGCGCCGGTGCACGACGGGCGGCGGCCAGGGAGAGACGTGCCGCTCCACCGGCGTCGCCTGCGATTCGCCCTTCGTCTGCATCGGCGGCCGCTGCGCCACCGAGCCCGTGCCCGGAACGCCGTGCGAGCAGTTCTCGAGCAGCTGTGGGCCCAACGCCGAGTGCCGCAACGCCGTCTGCGAGCGCCTGCCGACAGCCGGCCAGCCGTGCCCGAACTTCGTCTGCGCGTCGGGCGCGTACTGCGACTCGACCCGGGTGTGCCGCGCGAAGAAGGCCCTGGGCGCCACGTGCAGCAGCGCCTCGGAGTGCGGCGCCGACGCCCTCTGTCGCACCGTCTGCACCGCAAAAGGAACGCCGGGGGCGTCGTGCCGCTTCACCAGTGACTGCGTCGACACCGCCTCGTGCTTCGAGGGCGCCTGCCGCACCCGCGGCGCGGTGGGAGCGCGTTGCATCGACTCCACCGACTGCGCCTCGAGCTCGGGCTGCGACACCGTGCTGCGCACCTGCCAGACGTACACCTCGAACGTGCTCACGGGCCAACCGTGCAGCAGCACGCAGAACTGCAAGACCGATGGCGAGCTGTGCCGAGGCCTCGTCGTCAATGCCGATGGTGGCGTGGGCACGCGCGGCACCTGCGGGCTGCCCGTCGTCGGAGACCCGTGCCCCTTCGGCTACGAGTGCGGCACGGCGCAGTACTGCGACGCAGCGAAGGTCTGCCAGGCGGCCGGCCCTTCGACCCCGTGCACGTCGTCGAGCACCTGCCGCGCGACCGACTACTGCTCGAGCACCGCACAAACCTGCGCGCCGAAGGTGGCGACGGGCCAGCCCTGCACCGACACCAACTCGTGCGCGGTGCAGACCGAGCGCTGCCTCTTCGGCGCCGATGGCGGCATGGGTCGCTGCGGCACGCCTCCGGTGCTGGGCCAGAGCTGCACGGGAAGCTGCGGCTTCCCCTTCGCCTGCGTGAATGGAACCTGCGTGATGGCGGGCCACATCGGCGAGCCCTGCACACCGAACGGCTCGCCCGCGTGCATCACCGGCGCCTGCGTTCGTCCCGATGGTGGCGTCGGCTACAGCCCCGAGAGCCGCTGCGTCGCGCCGCTGCCGAACGGGTCGCCGTGTGAGGGCTCCAACGGGTGCCAGTCGAACAACTGCGACCGCAACGCCTCGCGGCTGTGCGTCGCTGCCTGTAACTGAGCTGACGATGGCGCGGCTCTTGGGGCTCAAGGTGGTGCGCTCGAAGGTGCTCGTCACCACGCGGCGGCGCAAGAAGGGCTCGGTCATCACCAACGTCGAGGGCGTGTTGTGGCGCGCGAAGGAGCGGCGCGACGACACGTACTCGCTCATTCTCGAGCCGGGCGTTTTCTTCGACATGGTCGACCA
>JAEUJR010000546.1 GCA_016793585.1 Archangium sp. | reverse complement strand
CGCCGACTGAGCCGGGAAAGAAAACACCATGGACACGCAGAAACGCCTCTACCTCGCCGTCGCGCTGATGCTCGGCCTCACCATGGTGTTCCAGGTGTTCATCTGGGGCCCCGAGGCCGAGAAGGAGCGCGCCCGCCTCGCTGCCCTCGACGGTGGCGTCGCGCTGCTCGAGGACGGTGGTTTTGCCGAGGTGGCCGATGCCTCCGTCGCGATCGCGGTCGCGCCCGTCATCGCTCCGGTGGCGCTCGATGACGGTGGCCTGCCGACGATGGCCGCCGCGCCCGCGCCCGTCGAGATTCCCGTTCGCAGCATCGAGGTGCAGCGCCCCTCGATGAAGATGGTCTTCACCTCGGTCGGCGCCGGCCTCACCGACGCCGTGCTCCTCGCCGCACGTGAACGCGAGACGCAGCGGCTGACCGTTGGCGAAGGGTACCAGCGGCTGCTCGGCAAGGCGTTCGACGCCGGCGCGCAGATGGATCTCGCGAACCCCGTGCCCGGTCAGGCGCCGCAGCTCGGCGTCGCGGTGATGGGCGCTTCGCCGCTCTCCCCGACGCTCCGCTACGTGGTGGCCGAAGAAGCGCCCGGCAAGCTCGTCTTCACCGGCACCGACGGCCCCTGGAGCATCACCAAGACGCTGACGTGGGACCCGAACGCGAAGGGCCTCTCGCCCGACCTGAAGCTCGCCGAGCGCAACCCGCTTGGCTACCAGGTGCACGTCGCCGTCACGCTCACCAACACCAGCGCGCAGACGCAGACGGGTGAGCTGGCGATTCAGGCGGCCCGCGCGGTCGACCCGTCGGAAGAAGAAGCGCCCAGCCTGTTCGGCAGCATCGGCAACCAGGCGGCGGTGCTCTGCAAGTCGGGTGACTCGGTTCGTCGCCACATGCCCAACGAGAAGGAGGGCACGGTGCTCGGCTGCGGCGGCGCTCCGAAGAACGACTTCGAAGAGAAGGGTCAGATCGCCTACGTCGGCATCGATCAGCAGTACTTCCTCACCGCGCTGTGGCCGCACGGTGGCGCGACCGAAGGCCGCTGCCTGCTGCACACCACCAACACCGAGCGCCGCATTCAGCTGTTGGTGCCGGTGACGGTCGCGGCGAACGCCTCGGTGACGAAGGAGTTCGGCGCGTACCTCGGCCCGAAGGATCTCGAGATGCTTCAGACGGTCGGCGCGACGACGGGCGCGGCGGGTGCTCCCACGGCGTCGGCGGTCGGCCTCGATGGCACCGTCGACTTCGGCATGTGGGCCGTCATCTGCAAGGCGCTGCTCTTCTTCCTGCGCTTCTTCCACAACCTGCTCGGCAACTGGGGCGCGGCGATCATTCTCTTGACGGTGATGGTGAAGGTCGCGCTGCTGCCGCTCACGCACCGCGCGATGGTCTCGGCGGAGTCGATGAAGAAGCTCCAGCCCGAGATGGAGAAGATCAAGGCGAAGTACCCCGACGATCGCGAGAAGCAGCAGCTCGAGCAGATGCGCCTGTACCAGGAGGCGAAGGTGAACCCGCTCGGTGGCTGTCTGCCGCTGCTCGTTCAGTTGCCGATCTGGGCCGCGCTCTTCACCACGCTGCGCACGAGCTACGAGCTGTACGGCGAGCCGTTCTTCGGTGTGTGGGCCGACCTCACGTACAAAGACCCGACGTACCTGCTGCCCCTCGCGCTCGGCGTCACGATGATCGTCACGCAGCGCCTGCAGCCGCAGATGATGACCGACCCGAGCCAGGCGTTCCTCATCACCTGGGTGATGCCGATCTTCTTCACGGTCATCATGCTGAACTACCCGGCCGGCCTCGCGCTCTACATCTTCACGAACAACCTGCTGTCGATCGCCCAGCAGTTCGCGCTGAGGAAGTACCTCGAGCGAACGGGTCAGGCGGCTCCGAAGGTGGCGAAGAAATGAGCGAACCCGCGATGACGGCAGCGGCGGCGGTGGTGCCGGTGATCTCCGGCCCGGCGACGCCCGAGCGCAAGGCGCAGGTCGAGACGCTGGTGCAGGGAATCCTGAAGCACATGGACTACCCGGCGCGCACCGAGCTGAAAGACATGCCCGATGGTGGCATCGGCATCGCGCTGCACTTCCAGGGTGAGCTGCCCGGCATCACGGTGGGCAAGCAGCGCTCGTGGTTGGTCGACTGCATTCAGTTTCTCGTGAACAAGGCCATCAACCGGCCGAACGTCGAGAAGCGCTGGGTGTCGCTGGGGGTGAACGCGTTCCCCGAGCCGCGGCCCGAGCGCAACGAGAAGCAGGCTCCGGTCGCGAAGCCGTCGGCGCCGCCGCAGCAGCAGGTGGCCACGCCCGCGAATGGCGCGAAGAAGGCGCCTCCGCCGCCGCAGAAGAACGCGGCGAAGCCGGTGAAGGAGCAGCCGCCTCCGCGCACTCGTGAGCCCGATGAGCGCACGCTCGAGGTGAAGGACGACCCGGCGATGGCGAAGCTGTTCACCACGCTGGCCGAGAAGTCGGCGAAGAGCGGCCGCATCTACGCGGTGATGTCGCTGTCGACGGATGACCGGGCGCGCGCGCTGAAGGCCGCCGGAGCCGTGAAGGGTGTCTCTGCGAAGACCGAAGGCGAAGGCCACTGGCGGCGCGTGACGTTCACGCCCGAGAAGTTGACGCCGATGCCGTCGAAGAAGCAGGTGATGCCGGACTACGACGACGAAGAGGAGTGAGACGAAGCCCCAGGCGAGCCTGAGGAGCGGCGGCACCGTGATGACTGTCGCTCACTTCAGCCGCGGCGAGTGTGGCCCGCGACGGCGAAGTCGAACTGACGAGCCATGAAGCGTCGAGCGCTCATCGCGGGGCTGGCTGTCGCGGGCGCGGCGTTGTGGGCGCTGACGAGCTGGGCCGCGATCGGGAATGGGCTGACGCGGGTGGCTCAGGTGGTCGGCGTCGGCGCGTTCTTCGGAGCGGTGCTGCTCTCGATTCCAAATCGTGTACGCGTCGTGCTCGTCGCGGTGCTCGGTGTGTTGGCGTTGATGCCGGTGCGCGAGGTCGACGAAGGGCGGGTGCGAAGTCGCTCCATCGACGAGGCGCGCGCGTTGTTGGGCACGCGCTACGTCTGGGGCGGAGAGAACGGCAACGGCATCGATTGTTCCGGGTTGGTGCGCACGTCGTTTCGCCGGGCGTTGGTGCGCGAGGCGGCGACG
>JAEUJR010000541.1 GCA_016793585.1 Archangium sp. | reverse complement strand
TCGGCCCTCAGCAGCTCGGACACGTCGCCGGGCACGTGGGGCAGCTTCGCCGCTGCTTCTCTCGCCCTCGCCCGTGACGCCTCGACCGACATGCACCACTTCTACGCAACAACCCGCACTTCGGGCACAGGCCGAAAGTTCGACGGACGTGTGCGCACATGTAGGCTCGGGCCATGCGATTCCTCATCACCCTCGTGTGGACTCTCTGTTGTGTCGGCGTCGGCATCGCCCTGGCGACCGTCGACGTCTCTGGAAAGACGCCGTGGCAGCACGCTCAGAAGGCGTGGAAGAGCGAAGGCGAGAAGAAGCTGGGCGAAGCGTCTGACCTCGTCGACGACGTGAAGAAGAAGGTCACCACGACCGTGAAGGACGTGAAAGACAAGCCCCTCGATCGGCACTCCGCCGACGAGCGCGACGCCCTCGACAAGCTGATCGCGAACCGCCAACACGACCCGAAATGACGCGCCGCAAGCGTTCCAGCCCCACCACCAGACGGAGAGGTTCCCCGAGGGAATGCGAGGGGCTTTCGCTGGCTGGCCGCGAGCTCCACGGGTATAGTGACAAGGCCTTGAAGCGCCTGTTCCTGATCAGCTCCGCAGTCCTCGCCCTCTCCGCTTGCGGTGTCGGCACCCTTCCGGCGCGCGCAGTGACCTCGAGTCAGGCGTTGTCGGGCACCGCGGAGTGGCTCGAGTTCGAGTCGCCAGCGAGACGGCAAGAGCTCTTCCGTGACGTGGTGCGCACGTCTGCTGCCCAGCAGGGCCAGGCCGGCACCGTGCTCTTCCCCGTGATGCAAGACGGCGAGCTCAAGGGCGCCCCCGCGCTCGACCTGCGCACCGATCTTCTTCAGGCCCCCGACGCGGGCGTGCTGCAGCTGACCTTCGACACCCGTGGCGACCGGTTCACCGAAGATCGTCGCGAGGCGTTCCAGGGGCTCTCCGAGCGTGAAGCGACCGAGCTCGTGGCGCGTTCGCTGCTGCACCGATGGAACGTGAAGTCGACCGGCCCCGTGCTCGTGATTCGTGCTCCGGGCGCTCCGTACGCCGCCGCGTGGATCGATGGCGCGCTCCGGATCAATCCCGCGTTCGTCTACATGGCGGCCGCTCCGGTCGCTGCGCAGAACTGAAACACGCTCAGGTCGCAGCGGTGTAGAAGCCGCCGCATGCCGGTCACTGATCAGACGCTCTCCCAGCAGCTCGGTCACACCCTCTCTCGCACCGACTTCCCTGCGCTCGGCGAGAAGTACCAGGGCAAGGTGCGCGACACCTATCGGCAGGGCGACCGCCTCGTGCTGATCACCACCGATCGCCTCTCGGCGTTCGATCACGTGCTCACCACGCTCCCCTTCAAGGGCGACCTGCTCAACACCCTCGCGTCGTTCTGGTTCAAGAAGACCGCCCACGTGGTGAAGAACCACGTCATCGACACGCCTGATCCGTGCGTGACGGTCGCGCGGCGCGCCTCGCCGTTCGCCATCGAGTTCGTCGTGCGCGGCTACCTCACGGGCAGCCTCTGGCGCGACTACGAAGCCGGCCGCGACCCCTACGGGCTGAAGCTGCCTTCGGGCCTCAAGCGCGACTCGAAGTTCCCCACGCCGATCCTCACGCCGTCGACCAAGGCGCCCATCGGGCAGCACGACGAGCCGTTGTCCGAGGCGCAGGTGGTGGAGCGCAAGCTCGTCTCGCCCCGCGACTGGCAGCGCGCGAAAGAGGCAGCGCTCGGGCTGTTCTCAGAGGGTACGAAGCAGGCAGGCGCGCAGGGGCTGATCTTCGTCGACACGAAGTACGAGTTCGGCGTCATCGGCGACGAGCTGGTGGTGATCGACGAGATGCACACGCCCGACTCGTCACGGTTCTGGAGAGCACAGGGCTACGAGGAGCGGCTCGCGAAGGGCGAGAGCCAGGTGATGCTCGACAAGGAGAACCTGCGGCAGTGGTTGATCGCCGAGCGCGGCTTCTCGGGCCAGGGCACGCCCCCACAGATTCCCGACGACGTGCGCGTGAGCCTCTCGCAGAAGTACGTCGCGGCGTACGAGACCATCACAGGCACGGCCTTCACACCCGAGCTCGGCAGTGTCGCCGCGCGCATCGAGAAGAACCTGAAGGCCGCGAAGCTTTTCTAGCTGGCCTTCGACGGCGTCCACGCGAAGCCGGAGTCGCCGCTGTGAAAGACCGGTCTGGGCTCGGGCTCGAACGCCTCGATGATGACTGGATCATCGTTGGCCGCGCGCGACCAGCTCAGCGGTGACCACTCCAGGGGCGTCTGGAGCGCGGGCTCCTCGGCCCCGGCAGCAGCTTCTTCATCTCCAGCGAAGTGCAACACGGCGGCGTGCAGGCTCATGCGAAGAATCCACTGCAACCGTGTGCCCAACCGAATCTGGGCGGATCTTCACCGCTGACGCTGGGTGTCTTCCGAAGCCCTGAGTCGCCCGCGACTCGTCAGCTCGTGGTGCTGCCGAACACCCGCTGGAAGATCGCGTCGATGTGCCGCAGGTGGTGATCTGGGGTGAAGCAGGCCTCGATGTCGGCGTCGCTCATCATCTTCCGCAGATCAGCGTCTCCCAACAGCGAGGTCTTGAAGGGCGTGCCGCTCTCGAAGAACCGCATCGCGTTGCGCTGAACGATCACGTACGCGGCCTGGCGATCGATGCCCCGCTTCGCGAGCTCGAGCAACAGCCGCTGTGAGTGCACGACGCCGCCGAGCAGATCGAGGTTCTTCTGCATCTGCTGCGGGTAGACCGTGAGGTTCTCGATCATGCCGGCGAAGCGGTGGAGCATGAAGTCGGCAGTCACCGTCGCGTCGGGGCCGATCACCCGCTCGACCGACGAGTGCGAGATGTCGCGCTCGTGCCAGAGGGGCACGTTCTCCCACGCCGTCATCGCGTAGCCACGCAGCAGGCGCGCGAGCCCCGTGAGGTTCTCGGACAGAATCGGGTTGCGCTTATGCGGCATCGCCGAGCTGCCCTTCTGCCCTGCGGTGAAGGCCTCTTCGGCTTCACGAACTTCGGTGCGCTGCAGGTGGCGAATCTCGACGGCGAACTTCTCGATGCTGGTGCCGAGCAGCGCGAGCGCCGAGAAGTACTCCGCGTGGCGATCTCGCTGCACGATCTGGCTCGAGGCAGGCGCGGGTGACAGCCCGAGCACCTTCATCGCGTGCTCTTCGACGGTGGGTGGAATGTGCGCGAACGTGCCGACCGCGCCGCTCACCTTCCCGTACGAGATCGTCTCCTTTGCGGCCTCGAGGCGTTTCTTCGCGCGGCCCAGCTCGTCGTACCAGATGGCCAGCTTGTGCCCGAAGCTGATGGGCTCGGCGTGAATGCCGTGCGACCGGCCCACCATCGGCGTGTGCTTGTGCTCGAAGGCCCGCTTGCGAATGGCGGCGCGCGCCCGATCGACACCGCCGAGAATGAGCGTCATCGCGTCGCGCAGCAGCAACGCGAGCGAGGTGTCGAGCACGTCGCTCGAGGTCATGCCCCAGTGCAGCCAGCGCGCCTCGGGCCCGATGCGCTCCTCCATGAAGGTGAGGAAGGCGATGACGTCGTGCTTCGTCGTCTTCTCGATGGTGTCGATGCGCTCGACGTCGGCGGTGTCGAAGTCTCCCGCCTTCGCACGGCACGTCGTCAGCGCGCTCTCGGGCGCGAGCCCCTGCTTCACGAGGCCTTCGAGGGCAGCGAGCTCGACGTCACGCCAGCGGCGCAGCCGCTCTTCAGGCGTCCACAACGAGGTCATCTCGACTCGGGAGTAGCGCGGGATCATGCCGCGCACTTACACCCGGGCACCGGCGCTACTCCACCGCCTTCACGGCCAGCCCCTGCCGGGCGGCGAACACCAGCACGTCATTCGCGAACGACTCGGGCAGGCCCAGGCGCTTCGCCACCTGCAGGTTCACGTGCAGCTCCACGCCCTCGGGCGTCGCGACCGCGAGCGCTCCCGGGTCGACCTTCTCGACGACGATGCGGTTCGCCACGCGCCCGGCCTGCAGCCCGACCGACAGCGGCGCGGGAGACAGCGCGAACAGCGCCCCCATCTTCACCTGTGCGGGGGCGAGCCCGACGACCGGCAGCGCCTCCTCCTTCGCGAAGCCGAGCAGCCGCTCCACCACCGCCGCGTTGCCGACCGTCTTGTCAGACACGATGACGAGGCCGTCGATGCGGCCCTTCGCACCCGAGAGCGCCTTGTCGAGCTTGGTGGGGTTGTCGATCTCGATCGAGACCAGCGACAGCCCACGAGACTGCGCGAGCTGCGCGGCCTCGTCGACGAAGCCCTTCGAGTAGCGCGGGTCGATGACGACGCCGATGCGTTTGGTCTTCGGCAGCAGCGCCCGCAGCGCGGTGAGCTCGAGCGTGAGATCGCTGGTGAGCGCGATGCCAGTCGTGTTGCCACTCTCGAGATCGTACTTCTGGAAGTACGGCACCATCACGAAGAGCACCGGCACGTCGGAGAACTGCTTGCGCGCGTTCACCGCCGCAGCCGGCCCGATGGCGAGCACGAGCGCTGGCGGCTCCTGGGCGAGCTTCTTCATCGCCTTCTGCGCGGCCTCGGCGCCCTCCTCGAGGAGCACGTCAGAGACGTCGGCCTTCACCTCGGCGGTGAAGCCGGCGGTGACCTGCGCGTAGGGGGCGAGATCGGCCGACTTCACCACCACGACGCGGGGCCGTGCCTCAACGGTGGCGGCGAACAGAACGACGAGGAGCGCGCGCTTCATTTCGGATCGGCGCAGCAGCGGAACCCGACCTCGGACGACTTGTTGAACGACGCTCCGTTCTTCCGGGCCGAGCAGCGCACCGCATAGTCACCGCTCGCGTACGAGCCGCCTTTGATGATGCGATCGCTCGTCCACTCGGCCACGTTGCCCGCCATGTCTGCCATGCCGTAGCCGCTGCGGCACTTGCCGAACCGGCCAGAGGGCGCGAGTGAACGGGCCTCGCCGGAGTCGTCCTCGGTGTTGCAGGCGTTCGCGTCGAAGGTGTTGCCGAACGGCCAGCGGGCGCCGCCAGGGCCCTTGCAGGCCTTCTCCCACTCGGCCTCGGTGCACAGGCGCTTGTTCTGCGACTCGCAGAGGCGGCGGGCATCGGCGAAGGCGACGGCCACGGTGGGCGCGACGCCGCGCTTGTTCGGGTACTCGTTGAGATCGATGCAGTAGGCGCCGACCTCGACCGCCGAGAGCACCTTCTCGTCGAAGCCCATCATTGGGTCGTCGCGAGGCGTCCCCATGCGGAAGACTCCGGCGCCGATCGCCTTCATGCCTTCGGGGCAGCCCTCGGTCGCAGGGGGCTTGGGCGGCGTGACGGCAGCGATGACCGGGTTGTTCTTCTTCTCGGCGGCGAGGCGCTCCTTCTCGGCCTTGTCGGCGGCAGCCTTCTCGGCAGCCAGCCTTTCCTTCTCGGCCTTGTCGGCAGCGGCCTTCTCGGCGGCCGCGAGCTTCTCCTGCGCGGCCTTCTCGGCGGCGAGCTTGTCCTGGGCGGCTTTGTCGAGCGCCGACTTCTCAGCGGCGAGCTTGTCTTGCGCAGCCTTCTCGGCGGCAGCCTTGTCGGCCGCGGCCTTCTCCGCCGCGAGCTTCTCGGCAGCCAGCTTCTCGGCCGCAGCCTTGTCCGCCGCGGCCGTGTCGACGGGCAACACGGTCGGCGGGTTCGAAGGAGGGTTCTCGACGGTCGGGTTCGTCGGAGGGTTCGTGGGCGGGTTGTTGGCGGCCGCGAGCTGGGCCTGACGTTCGGCTTCGAGTCGCGCCGCTTCGTCCTTCAGGCGCTGCTCTTCTTCGGCCTTCTTCCGCGTCTCTTCGGCGGCGGCCTTCTGGCGCTGAATGAGGAAGAAGCCGCCACCGGCCCCCACACCCACGCCGAGCATCACGAGCAGGAGCACCAGAATCCACGTCTTGCCCTCGGAGACCGGCTCGATGGCTTCGGGCGGCGGAGCGACGGTCTCGACCTGGGCGCGCGTCTCGGCGTGATCGTCGGCGTCGAGCGAAGCGATGAGCTGGCCCGAGTCCATCACGGCCGTCTCTTCGCGGTTCTCGGCGGGCTCGGGCGTCGGGCCGGCGCCCTTCAGGGCCGCTTCGAGCCGATCGGGGTCGACGGGCTGGGTCGCGTCAGGCAGCGGGTTCTCGTCGCTGATGCCCGGCGGCGGAGGCGGCGGGGGCATCGCAGGCACCGGCGGGCCGGGCTTGTCGCGGCGGGGCTGGAGCTGCAGCATGCCCGTCGTGGTGCGGGGCTTGAGCGGAGGCGGAACTCCAGCCGCAGACTCGGGCTTGTTCGGCAGCGGCGGCGGCGGCGCAGTGGCCTTCGAGATCGCCGCCAGCTCGGTGAACATCTCGCCCGCCGTCTTGAAGCGCGCGTTCGGGTTCGCGTTGACGGCCTTGCGGTACAGGCCCTCGAGCGCCTGCACGACGTTCGGGTTGCGACGGTGCAGCTCGGGAACCGAGCCATCAGGCGTGAGGCCCGAGAGCATCTCGCCGAGGATCACGCCCACCGAGTAGATGTCGCACCGGCTGTCGACCTCGCCGCCTTCGACGAGCTCGGGCGCGAGGTAGCGATCGGCTTTGCGCGACTTCATCGCCTGCACGAACGGCAACCGCGGCAGCGCGAGCCCGAGGCCGAAGTCGGTCACCTTCAGCAGGTCGGGCAGCACCAAGACGTTGTCGGGCTTGATGTCGGTGTGCGGGCCGACCTTGTGCGCGCCGTCGAGGGCCGAGCACACCTGGCTCAAGATGGGCTCGATCTCGTGCAGCGCGAAGAACTGCCCCTTCTGCAGGCGAAGGTCGATGATCTTCCGCAGCGTCAGGCCGTCGAGGAACTGCGAGGTGAAGAACGGCCGATCTTGATCTTCGCCCTCCTCGTAGACGCGGGCGAGGTTCGGGTGCGAGAGCTTGCGGGCCAGCCGCAGCTGCTTGGCGAACGAGCGCCGCTCATCGGCCGTCTGACACAGGCGCGCGTTGACGACCTTGAGCGCGACCTCGACGTCGACCTCTTTGTCGTGTGCGCGAAAGACGAAGCCGAGCGGGCCGCTGCCGACGATGTCTTTGATCAGGTAGCGATTGGCGACGAGATCTTGCGGCTTGTACGGAGCGCCCTCGACGACCTGCGACGTCGCGCGCCTTCTCGAGAACGTTCCCGTCGCCTGACGAAGCCCGCCACCAGACAATTTCTGGCCGCACGAGGGACACGTGTCGACGTTGTCGGCGACGTGGCTGCCACAGCGGTAGCAAAGCACTCGTGAGGCTCCTGGAACCCGGGAGCGTCAGAGCCCCCGTAACACACGAATCAGACTGGCTTTTTACCTGAGAAGTGACGCTTCAGCAACGGTCAGGGTTCCCCGCCACCCCGGTCGACCCAAACCCTGCGGATCCTCTCGCAGTCTCGGACAATTCTGGCACCTCGACGAGGGTGGCGCGGGTGACGGCAGCCACCACCAACTGGGCGATGCGGTCTCCGCGCTGCAGGGTGACGGGCTCAGACGAGAGGTTCACCAGCAGCACCTTCACCTCGCCGCGATAGTCGGCGTCGATGGTGCCAGGCGCGTTCAACACCGTGAGCCCCTGCTTCGCGGCGAGCCCACTGCGCGGCCGAACCTGCCCCTCGAAGCCCGCCGGAATCGCCAGCGCCAGCCCCGTCGGCACCAGCGTTCGTTCGAGCGGCTTCAGTGCGAGCGGCGCGTCGAGGTCGGCGCGCAGGTCGAGCCCGGCGGCGAGCTCGGACTGGTACTTCGGCAGCTCGAGATCGGGGTTTGGGCGAACGCGGCGAACCTGAACGGAGACGGTGTTCATCGCGGGCGCCATAGCACGACTCAGGGTGGCACTTCCGTCGCTTCGGGCGGAGCCGCCCCCACGGCGTCGAACGCGGCCTTGAGCGCCTTCGACGGGCCGGGCCCCGGAGCGACGACGGGCTTCGGGTTCGCCGGAGCTGGAGTGGGCACCGTCGGCAGCTCAGCGACGGCCTTGTGGCCGCGGAAGACGAAGGGGTCGACGGGTCTGCGGCCCAGCTCGAGCTGGTAGTGCAGGTGCGGGCCGGTGCTGCGACCGGTGTTCCCCGACTCCGAGATCACCTGCCCCGCCGTCACGGCTTCGCCGGTCGTCACCAGCAGACGCGAGTTGTGGCAGTACGCCGTCGTCACTCCGCGGCCATGGTCGACGATGATCACCTTGCCGTTCACCGCGTCTTCGCTCGCGCGCTTCACGATGCCGTCGGCGACGACCTTCACCTGCGTGCCCTCGGGCACCGAGAGGTCGACGCCGGTGTGCAGCTGCTGCCGCCCGAGCGTGGGGTGGTTGCGATAGCCAAAGGGCGACGTCACACGCGTCGAGGGAGCGACTGGCCACGACAGCCCGTATGCGGTGCCGAACATGAGCGCCTGCGAGGTGGCCTCGAAGAACGTGGTGCTGCCCGGAGGCAGCTGTGTCGAGAGCACCTCGAGCGTCGGCGCTCGTCCTTCGGCGCGCGCGCGCGAGACGGCGTAACGGGCCAGCTCGGGCCCCGCGAACAGGGCGAGCACCGCGCCCTCGTCGGTGACGAAGTCGGCGCGAGCGCGCGTGATGAGCGTGGCGACGTCGTCTGGCGTCTGCAGGCTGGCGAGCTGGTAGCGCTGGCCGAGCTGCTCCGCCGAGGCGCGCACCGACACGGGTTGTCTCGAGAGCACCGCGAAGGCGCCCCGGCCCAGCGCGGTGCCAGGAGGCACGATGGCCAGCACCTCCGACGGCAGCGGCTCTGGCATCACCGGCGTCACCGGCATCTCGATCTCACGAGCGTCGTAGACTCCACCGCTGAAGTACGCGAGCAGCGGCCGCCCTTCGGACTTGCTGCCAGACACCTTCGCGACGCCGCCACGCACCAACGCCCCGACCGGCGTGTGCCAGGCTGCGGCCCACAGGCAGAGCGCAGCGGCGAGAAAGTCGAAGAGCCCTCGTGGGTTCGCGCGGAACACGGCGGCTCACCGCACCAACGCGAGCAGGTTCTGCGCCTGGAGCAGCAGCGCGACCGCCAGCGGAAAAGAGAGCACCGAGCCCCAGAGCCCGACGGGCCAGGCAGACTTCGCCAGCTTCACCCGCGCTTCACACGCGGCGTCGGCGTGCTCGAGCGCGCGCAGCACCGCGCGCCAGCCGTGACTCGCGAGCACCACCAGCATCGCCGCGACGCCCAGCGCGCGCGCCAGCCCTTCGGCGACCGCTGGCGTCACCACGTCGGCCTGCAGCGCGACGAAGAGCGTCGACTCCACGAGCCGCGCCACGGCGTAGGCCCCACCCGCGACGAAGACGGCGGTCACCAAGGGGCGTACCAGCCGCATCGGCGTGGGTTGGCGGTTGACCCGCGCGAACAAGGTGCGCCACGTCTCTTTGCGAAAGCTGAACCTCGCCTCGCGGTCGTCGGCCTCTTGGTAGCCGAGCTGTGGCAGCACGACGAGCGCGTCGACCGCCAGCTCCCAGGTCAGCGCCACCAACCTGGCGATCACCGTGCGTTGAAGCGGCCCGATGCGATCGACCCACGCCGCAGTCGAGCTCCACTGCGCCAACACCCCATCGGCCCAGGCGTCGAGCCAGTCGACCAGCGAGAGCACCTTGTCGTCGACGAGATCGGCCGACGCATGCACCCCCACCGCGACCAACGCGAAGAGGCCCAACGGCATGAAGAAGCCTCGGAAGATTCCGAAGATGCCACTCACGCGAGCCAGTCGGGTGTCAGTCGCCACGTGCCCTCACTTCAACGCAGCTGAGCCATCGATCGATCTGTTCGTGCACCGCCCTGTGGCCGTGGGGCCGCCATGGGAGTCTGGACGATCGACACATGGGAGCGACTGCACGGCATCATGGGATCGCTGGTCCTGTCGGACATGGGACCACATGGGACCGTCCTGACGATCGACCGTGGGTGAAGTCGAAGACTGTTCGATGTGAAATCCTTTCAGCAGTCTGGAACTGCAGGGGAGACCAGCACAATGCGGCTGCTCGTGGTTGACGACGATGCCCAGGTGCGTCGTGGGCTGAGTGATGTGCTGAATCCGACGAAGCAGGTGTCGATTGTGGGCTCGTGTGCGACGGCAGCGGAGGCCATCGACGCGGTCGAGCGGGGGCTGGAGTTCGAGGTCGCGCTCATCGATCTTCACCTTCCCGATCGCCCTGGCAACGAGCTGCTGCGGCTGCTCCAGCGGAGCCGGCCCCAGGCCGTGCTGCTCGCCTTCACGCAGTTCGACGATGCCGAGTCGATCTTCACCGCCCTCGAATCGGGCGCGACTGGCTACCTGCTCAAGACGACGAGCCCTCCGCGATTGTTGCGCGCGCTCGCTGAAGCGCGTGACGGCGGAGCGCCGATGACGCCGTCGATCGCCCGCAAGGTGGTCGAGAGTTTTCGTCAGCGGAAGCGCAGGCCGGCCGCCTTCGCGCTGAGCGACCGTGAAGCCGACGTGCTCAAGCTGCTCGCGCTCGGCACCAGCTACGCAGAGACGGGCACGCAGCTGGGCATCGGCCTGGGCACGGTGCAGACCCACGTGAAGAACATCTACCGCAAGCTCGAGGTCAACTCTCGCGAAGAGGCCGCTGACTGGGCGGCAGCGCACGGGCTGCTGGACTCTCCGCGAAGCTGAGAGCACGAAGTCGACCCTCGGGGGTTTGATGGACGCTGATGCCGTGCTGCACCGACACATTCGCAAGCCGCTGGCGACGGCGGGGCTGCTGCTGATCGTCGGCTGCTTCACCTTCGCGCCCCTCTTCCCCATCGAGCACGAAGCGCTTGGGTACAGCCCCTGGCTCAGCCTGCCATTGGGAGCGCTGGGCATGGCGTGGACGGCGTTCACCGCGCTGGCGTTTCGCCGCTACGGCTACGGGTCGAGGATCTACCGCGTGCTGAACCGCGGCGAGACCGTCGTCTTCCTCGCCACCTGCCTCATCCCCATCTGCGCCTCGGGCAACCCGACGAGCGCCGTCTGGGTGCTGCACTTCGCGCACGTGATCACCTGCGGCACGGCGGGCTCGGAGCGCCGCTTCAACCTCGTGCTGTTCACCGTGCTGCCCCTGCCCGCGGTGGCCTACTTCGCGTTGACGAAGGGCCTGGCGTCGGCGGCGCTGGTGGCGGCGATCGCTGGCGTCACCCTGTACGCCTACGCGGTGATGTCGGCGACCTCGAACCGGCTCTCGGCGACACGCCGGCAGCGCGACGAGCTGCAGGCGCAGGTGACCGCGCTGACCGTCTCGAAGGAGCGCGCCCGCATCGCGCGCGATCTGCATGACGGCGTGGGCGCCGAGCTCTCGAGCCTGTTCTGGCAGCTGCAGTCACTGCGGGCGACGGCCACCACCCCCGAAGCACAGGCCAGCTTCGACGCCCTCACCCACCGCATCACGCAATCAACCGACGAGCTGCGCAACGTGGTGTGGGAGCTGCGCGCCACCTCGCTCGCCTGGCCCGAGCTGCTCGCGCATCTCAGAACACGATGCAACGAGCTCGCGGGCGACGAGGCACGCGTGTCGATGAAGGCCGACGACTCCGAGCGCGGCGACGTGCCCGGCGAGGTGCGCATGCACGTGGCCCGCATCGTCCAGGAGGCCGTACGCAACGCGATTCACCACGGCCACGCGAAGAACGTCTCGCTCACCCTCTCGCTGAACGGCGCGCTGCGCGTTCAGGTGGAAGACGACGGCCGCGGCATCGCGCCGGACGCGACCCGCAGAAGCGTCGGGGGCCTGAGGAACATCGACGTGCGGGTGCAGAGCCTGGGCGGAACGTTCTCGGTGGCGCCACGACCCGGCGGCGGCACCGCGCTGCGCGCAGAGATTCCGTTGAGCGTCACGACCGCCGCAGCGATGTGAGTACGCTCGGAAGCGCTATCGCGCGCGCGCCAGCGCCTGATCGCGAATGGCGTTGTTCCCAAGCGCTTCGCCGCCTTTGGCCACCAGGGCCCACTGCTGCTTCGTGAGCGTCACCTGGCTCAGCACGTACTGCAGTGACGTGGCGAGGAGCGACGGGTCGCGCGACTTCGAGAACAGCAACTCGACCGCCTCGCCGAGCTGACTGCGCTTCGCGGCGTCTTCGACGATGTCGCGGCACAGGTCTTCGTTCTTCTTCTCGAGCGCCTGACGCAGCTGCTCGACGATCGGCGTCTCGCGGCGCCACGCCTCATACACGGTGGCCTTCGCCTCGTTCGCGGCCTCGACCACCTCACGCGCGCGGTCGCGCAGGCTCAGGAACACCTCGCCGAAGCCCTCGTCGAGCTCGTAGTCGTCAGCCGCCACGGCCGCTGCGTACTGCTCGAGCCACGCGGTGAGCGAGGGAGCCCGCAACTGCACCGTCGGCGCGTCTTTGCCGCACCAGAACACCCGGCCACTCTCTGCGCTGATGACCAGCAGGTCCGCGTAGCCGCGCCCTGCGAACGCGATCCACCGATTGGAGCGCACCTCGGCCTCGGTGACGCCCGCCGCCTTCCAGTCCTTCGGGTGCTGGCGCAGGAACTCGACGAACAGCTTCACCGAGTCGGCCTCGGCGAACGCGGCCTGCGCGCCGAGCAGATCCATGTGTTCGACGAAGCCGTTCTGCTCGGCGAGCTGGCCGTGGTGCACCGACCAGAGCGCTGCGAGTTCGGAGGGGAGCGTCATGCCCAGCAGGCGTTCTGCTTCGCCAAGCTCGGCCGCCGAGGCGCCCGGCGCGAGGTTCTCCACGAGTACGGCGGCGCCGTGCTCGAGCATCCACGCTTTGATCCTGGCCATCGCCGCGGCGATACGGTTCATCGGCTCGTCTCCAAAACACTGCGGCCCACTCCACCTTTCGGGGGAGCGGGCCGCGTGCACTGCTCGAGGTGACTTCGACCTGAATCAGGCCTGGGTCGTCGGCTTCTCGGCGGGAGCGTCAGCCGGAGGAGGCGTGCCACCGGTCGCGGCAGCGCGATCGGCCAGCGCCTGCTTGCGCGACAGGCGGATCTTGCCGCTGCCGTCGATGCTGATCACCTTCACCATGACCTCGTCGCCTTCCTTCACGATCTCGGTCACCGTCTTCACGCGCT
>JAEUJR010000515.1 GCA_016793585.1 Archangium sp. | reverse complement strand
TCGTCGTCAGGCGCGTCGTGGACTCGTGCCAACAGGTCGTTCACGCGGCGAGCCGAGCACAGCGTCGCGAGCGTCTCCACCAGCGTGCTACGCCCACGCCATGCACGTCGGCCACTCGTACAAGCAGCAGCCTCCGTCGGGCCGCTTCGACGCCATCGTCATCGGCTCGGGCATCGGCGGCCTCACCGTCGCGGCCATGCTCGCCCGGCACGGCAAGAAGCGCGTGCTGGTGCTCGAGCGGCACTACCGAATCGGCGGCTACACGCACACCTTCATGCGCCCCGGCTACGAGTGGGACGTCGGCGTGCACTACATCGGGCAGGTCGGAGAACGCGGCGCATTGCGTTCGGTCTTCGACAAGCTCTCTGACGGCCGCATTCGCTGGGCGCCACTGCCCGACGTGTACGACCGCATCGAGCTCGGCGACCGCGGCTACGACTTCGTCACCGGCACCTCGCGCTTCATCGAGACGATGGGCCAGGCGTTCCCCAACGAGCGCGACGCCATCGCGAAGTACGTCGACCTCGTGAAGTCGACCGCGAAGAAGAGCTCGATGTTCTTCATGACGCGCGGGCTGCCGTCGCTCGTCTCGGCCGTGGCGGCTCCGTTCGCGAAGCGCGGCTTCTCTGACCTCGCGGGCCGCTCCACCCGTGAGGTGCTGCTCGAGCTGACGAAGAACGAAGAGCTCATCGCGGTGTTGACGGGGCAGTACGGTGACTATGGGCTTCCGCCGTCGCGCTCGAGCTTCGCGATGCACGCGGCGCTCGTGTCGCACTACTTTGGCGGCGGCTTCTACCCGGTCGGCGGAGCGTCGGTCATCGCCGAGGGCATCGCGCCGCTCATCGAAGAGAACGGGGGCCACCTCGCGACGAACGCCGAGGTCGAGTCGGTCATCGTCGAGCACGGCATCGCAGTCGGCGTGCGGCTGGCCGACGGCTCGGAGCAACGCGCGCCCATCGTCATCAGTGACGCCGGCGTCGCCAACACCTTCGGCAAGCTCGTGCCCGAAGCACATCGGCCCGCGGCGTGGGTGAAGGCCCTGGCCAACGTGCCGCCCTCGGTCAGCTACCTGTGTCTGTACCTGGGCTTCAAGGCGACCGACGCCGAGCTCGGCCTCACCGGCACCAACCTGTGGCTGTACCCCGACGAGAAGCACGACCAGAACGTGGCGCGCTTCGAGGCCGACCCCGAGGCGCCGTTGCCGATGGTGTACCTCTCGTTCCCCTCGGCGAAGGACCCCGACTTCGCGCGCCGCTTCCCCGGCCGCGCCACCATCGACGTCATCACCATGGCGAAGTGGGAGTGGTTCTCGAAGTGGCAGGGCACGAAGTGGCACAAACGCGGCGCCGAGTACGACGCGCTCAAGGCGAGGTGGACCGAGCGAATGCTCGCCGTGTTGTTCAAGCGCCTGCCGCAGCTCAAAGGCCGCGTCGACGTCGCCGAGCTCTCGACGCCGCTCACCACCGCGCACTTCGCGTCACACCCGCGCGGAGAGCTCTATGGCCTCGACCACACGCCCGGCCGTTACGAGTTGCCCTTGCACGCGAAGACGCCGCTGCCCGGGTTGATGCTCACGGGCGCTGACCTGGCGACGTGTGGTTTGGCCGGCGGCGCGCTCGGTGGGCTCATCACGGCTGGCGCCATTCTCGGGCCGGGGCCGGTGATGAACATGCTCAAGCGTTGAGTCAGGGTTCGTGCGTCGTGATGGCGCAGCCGCACTGCAGCGGGTTCGAGGCAAGGCACCAGCACTGGGCGGGCGCATCGCAGGTGATGACGTCACATGGTGAACGGTCGTTCGCGCCGGTGCAGTAGCGCACGTCGTCGACCACAGAGACGAAGCACGAACCGGCGCTGCACTCCGAGACCGAGGAGCAGCGCTCGAGGCCTGGTCGAAGCCGGCCTGTCGGAGGAGCAGGCTGGGGCCCGAACTCGACCGGCTGCGCACAGCTGATCAACACGAGCAGGCCGGAGAAAGAGCGCACTCGAGCGACCTTACTGCGCGCGCTGGCAACAGGAGTAGCCGGGGGCCGTCACGACCGTGCTCACGATCTCGACAGGCCATGCGCTGGCGTCGGCGATGTCACCGCACCATGGCCAATCCAGGTCACTCCGTCGGCCGGTTGCCGAACGTCACGGCGCACCCGCACTGGGGCGGCGTCGTCTTCAGGCACTTGCACTGTGCAGGTGCATCACACTGCATCACCTCACACGGTGACTTCCCTGCACCGGTACAGGTGGGCGCGCGGTCGAACAACGAGATGA
>JAEUJR010000514.1 GCA_016793585.1 Archangium sp. | reverse complement strand
GGCGCGTGACGCCGAGCAGAGCGTGAAGGACGACGCGAAGAAGCGTCTCGAGAACGTGCGCAAGGAGATCGTCGACAACAAGAAGTCGTTCGCCGACATGGCGACGAACTTCTCGGAAGACACCGAGACCAAGGCGAAGGGCGGCGACCTCGGCTTCGTCGAGCGCAGCCAGCTGCCCAGCGACTTCGCCGCGAAGCTCTTCGCGCTGAAGACCGGTGAAGTCACCGACGTGACCGAGTCGCCCATCGGCTTCCACATCGGCATCGTCGAAGACAAGAAGGCCCCTGAGACGAAGCCGCTCGACGCCGTGAAGGGCGAGCTCGCCGCGCAGCTGTACACGAAGGAGAAGGCGAAGGAGCTCGCGAAGGCCGACGCCGAGAAGACGCTGGCCGAGCTGAAGAAGGGCAAGACGCTGGTCGAGCTCTTCCCGGCCGATGCGAAGGAAGACAAGAACTTCAACTTCAAGACCGAGACGCGCCCCGAGGTGAAGGAGACGGGCGAGTTCAACGCGAGCGCCGACTCGGTGCCCACGCTCGGTGGTGGCCCGACGGTGTTCAAAGCCCTGATGGACCTGAAGGCCCCCGGCGTGGTCGACCAGGTGCTCACCATCGACGACGGCCCGGCCGCGTCGACCAGCGGGCTCGCCATCGTCACGCTCGACGAGCGCAAGCTGCCCTCCGACGAAGACTTCGTCGCCAAGAAGGAGCAGCTGCAGCTCGAGGCCGTGAAGGGCAAGCAGTTCGAGGTGCGGGAGGCGTTCCTCAAGGCGCTGAAGGCCAAGGGCACCGTCACCACGAACGACAAGGCCATCGACAAGGTGCTCGAGGGCTGAACCAGGTGACGTCGTTCATTCTCGCGTCGGGTTCGCCACGACGGCGCGAGCTGCTCGGCCAGCTGGGCCTGTCGTTCGAGGTGCAGGCGGCCGATCTCGACGAGTCGGCTCACGTAGGCGAACGCCCGGCCCGGTACGTCGAGCGCCTCGCGCGTGAGAAGGCTTCGGCGGTTCATTCGAAGCGGCCCGGCTCCATCGTGCTGGCGGCCGACACGTCGGTCGTCGTCGATGACGTCATTCTCGGAAAACCCGGCGCCGATGCGCGCGAAGGTGCGGCGATGCTCCGCCGGCTCTCGGGGCGCACGCACCAGGTGATGACGGGCGTGGCGGTGGCAGGCGCCTCCGTGGAGTCGCTCGTCGTGACCAGCGACGTCGTCTTCCGCCCGCTCTCTGAGGCCGAGATCGCCTGGTACGTGTCGACGGGTGAAGGGCGCGACAAAGCCGGCGGCTATGGCAGCCAGGCGCTCGCTGGCGTCTTCATCTCCGAGATTCGCGGTTCGGCCACGAGCGTCATCGGGCTGCCGCTGGCAGAGGCGGTCGAGCTGCTGCGCCGCGCCGGCGTTCGGCTGCCGTGGGAGCCGTGATGTTGCCCGTCGAGGCGCTGAAGGCGAACCTGACCGAGGTCGAGCGCCGCATCGCCGCGGCCTGCACGCGCGCTGGCCGCTCCAGGGAGTCGGTGCAGCTCGTCGCCGTCACCAAGCGCCACCCGCCCGAGCTGGTGAAGGTGGCGTGGGAGCAGGGCCTGCGTCACTTCGGTGAGAACTACGCACAAGAGCTTCGCGACAAACACGAAGCGCTCTCGACACTGGCCGGCATTCGCTGGCACGCCATCGGGCCGGTGCAGCCGAAGAACGCGAAGTACGTCGCGAAGGCGGCCCACGTGTTTCACGCGCTCGAGCGGCTCGAGGTCGCCCAGGAGCTGTCACGCCGCCGCACCGGTGCGCCCCTGCACTGCTTCGTCGAGGTGAACGTCGCGGGTGAAGCCTCGAAGGCCGGGCTCGAGCCCGCGTCTGTCGCAGCCTTCATCGCGCAGGTGCGGGCGCTGCCGAACCTCGAGGTGGCTGGTCTCATGTGCATGCCGCCGCTCGAAGAGAACCCCGAAGCCTCGCGGCCTGCCTTCGCGCAGCTCTCGCAGCTGGCGAAGCAGCTCGGTCTGTCGGGGCTGAGCATGGGCACGACCGGCGACTTCGAGGTGGCGATCGAAGAAGGCGCCACGCACGTGCGGGTCGGCACCGCGCTCTTTGGTGAGCGGCCGGCGGCCTAGATCTCCTTGAACTTCAGGCGGCCCTCTTCCGAGAGCGAGATGCGGAACTCGACGCCGCAGTAGTTGCAGCGAATCTCGATGCTCTTCTTCTCGGGCACGAACTCGTCGCTGGGGTTGTTCGCGTTGCAGCTCGGGCAGTCCCAGTCGCGCAGCTTCTTGCCTGCAGGGCCCCGCGCCCGATCGTCGTCGTCGTGGCTCTGGCCCCAGTCGTTGCTCATGTCGTGTCTCCGCCGTCACCAGCGATTCAGAAAGTCGGTCATGTCATCGAGCTTCTTCACCCGCTCGGCCTTGAGGCTCGCGAGCCACTGCTCGAGCGCACGCTCGAGCGGCGCGCCAGTGCCGAACAGCAGCGCGCGATCGAGCTCGACGAACTCGACCACGCCGTTGGCCACCGCCGACATCGAGCGCGGCCCCCGCCCCTGCAGCGCCTCGGCCTCGCCGATGACGTCGCCGGCGTGCGCCATGCCCAGCTCGACCGTGTCGGTGTCTTTGCGCGCCACGAGCCGTACGTGCCCCGAGAGGAGGAAGAGCAGCGACGCACCGGGATCTCCCTGCTGGAAGATCACCGCGCGATCGTTCGCTCGTTTGCCCTGGCCCTTCTTGAAGACCTCGCTCCACGCGGGCCCGAGCGTCTTCACCAGGGTCGACCGCGAGAGCGCGAGGTCTTTCGAGATTCGCCCGGTGACGTCGGCCCGCTGGAGCTCGACCTTCACGTGGGCGGGTTTCTCGTTCACCGGGCGTCTACCTCTGCAGCAGGCTGCGTGCGGTACGTGGCGTCGACGTGATCCATCAGCTCGAAGAAGGCATCACCATACTTCGTCCCGTCGTTCGGCGTGTACCCCTTGCGGTTGATCCAGAACGTGCCCGAGTTGCACTCACGCACCCACCCCGCCTGCGAGCCGATCTCACGCTTGTTGTCGTCGGTTTCGCGACAGTCTTTCTGCCCCGTGGCGTTCACGTAACAGCAGCGCCCATAGGGGAAGACGTAGATGAGCGGGCGCAGCGCGAGGCTGGGGCTGGCGACGTAGGTGTCGGCCACCAGCACACTCGGCACGAATGACCCGGGCTCCATGCCGTAGCCGTGGAGCATGTAGACGACGGGGTAGCGGCGGTCGGCGTTCTCGGGGTCGTTGTAGCCGGCGGGCAACGCGATGGCGTACTCCCACTTCGCGCCCAGCGCCTTCGAGGGGAACCACGCGGTCTTCTGCTCTCCGTTCACCAACGCAGGCACGGGCGGCTTCGGCAGGTTCGGCCACAACGAGCCGGCCCAGTTGAAGACGGTCGCGAAGCGGAAGAGCGCCTGCTCGTTGGTGCCGACGTGATCGCCTTCACCGTCGACGCGATCTTGATCGGTCGGCATGGCCTTGCCGAAGACGGTGACGAGGTTGCGCGGCATCTGCGCCCAGCGCTTCGTCCACGGGTCGAAGCGGCCCTGCCGATCGGCCATGCCGGGCATCTCGGCGAAGTCGCGATAGATGCCCACGTTCTCGGCGCCGAGCGCGTCACGCACCGCGCTGAACAGGTGCTGCGCCATGAGCCCGAGGTTGAAGATGTCTCGAATGCCGCCATCGGCGAGCACGTGCAGGCGGCGGCGCCCCTCGGCGTCGAGCTTCTTGTAGTTGGAGCGGCCGTCGTACTGCTTGAGCGCCTGACGCCCGCCCGACTCGTCGAAGCGGCCGTTGCCTTCACCGACGTCTTGCGTGTTCGCGACGCCATCGAGGCCCAGGTCGCGGTAGGGCTCGCCAGAATCGAACACCCAGTTCTGCTCGGTGCCGTTCGCGTTCTTCTCGACGTCGTAGTTGTCCTGGTTCGGGTCGACGGCGCTGGCGTTCGGCGTGGTGCCGCAGCCGCCCTTCCCGTCTTCGAGCGCGTCGGCACAGCCATCGGTGCCCACGTCGTCGAAGCGCTCGTGGCCGTTGTTGATGATCGGCTCCCCGTAGTCGCGGCGGCCGTTGCCGTTGTAGTCGACCGCCAGGATCATGCCCTGCGGCATGGTGGGCTGACGGCAGGGGTCGCGGAAGCCGCCGAGATCGAGGAACGCCAGCTTCTGCGCGTTGCTCGCCTTCGAGGCCAGTTCGGCGCCGCCCTTCGAGGCGCAGTAGCGATCGGCGAACGCGCTCTCCATCGAGACCGGCAGCGGCTTGGCGATGTTCGCGGCGTCTGAGCAGAAGTCGACGCGCTCGCGGTTGGTGCGGCAGTAGTACGTGTTCGGCTCGCCGTCGCAGAAGGTGATCGCCGGGTAGGTGCCCTCGGGGTTGTATTCGGCGTTGTGCACGCCGCGCAGCACGATGGGGTTGGTGCAGAAGTCAGGCGCGAACTTGCGAATCTTCTCGGGGTCGACGCCGGGTGGCGCGACGGCCGAGGCAGGGTTCTCACTGAAGAAGTTGCCGTACGCGAGCGAGAGGTCGGTCATCATCTCGAGGTACGAGTCGCGATCGAACGTGCCGCCGTTGATGGTGACGTGCCAGTGGTTGAAGTCCTGGCTGTGTTCGTTCGGCAACGTCGCGGGCCGCTTCGAGCAGCTCTCGAACGCCTTCGGGTCGTTGAGCTTGACGGGATCTTGCCTGAGCACGGCTTCGATCTCGGCCTTCGTGCAGAAGCCGCCGGTGAAGAACCGATCCATCGAGCGCGAGAAGAACGCGTAGTCGAGCGGGCCGCCGAGGGGCGCGACGGCGTCGAAACGCTCGGGGTTCGAGAGGCCGAGCGAGGTGCTGCCGATGCCGCCCATCGAGACGCCGGTGATCACCCGGTACGTCGTGCGCAACTTCGGCAACGGCGCGGGAGGATCGACGACCTTCGCGGGACCGCACGCGGCGAGGGCAAGACAGGTGCTGGCAATGAGACGGCGCACGACGACTCCTTCAGGTGAAGAGCGCGCGCACCATATGTCTGACAGTGACTCCCAGTCAGCCCGGCAGCCCTTCGATATCAGGCACTCTTTTCGGACATCGCCGGGGCTGAATAGCCCTTCAGGGGTGACGTCGGTGTCAGGCGTGGCGCGACAGTGATGCCCACGCGAGCAGGTGCTTTTCGAGCGGCGTTCATGGTGGGCTGCCGCCTCAAAGGTCGAAACGAAGGAGCACGACGCTGTGAAGATCTTCCGGTTGATCGCAACGCTGACGACGATGGGCGCGACGGCGGCGCTGGCGCAGGACGGCGGCGTGGCGAAGGTGATCTCGCCCTTCCCGACCGACGCGCAATGCGTGGCGTTGGGCAGCATCAAGCAGCCCATCGCGTTCGGCCCCGGAGAGACGCTCGAGTTCGACCTCGACGCCCTCGGCGCGAAGGCCGGTACCATGACGATGCGCGTGCTGCCGGTGCGCGATGGGCTGATGCCGATCGAAGTGCACGCGATGACGAACACGTTCTTCTCGAAGGTGCGCCGCGTCGACGGCACGGGCACGAGCTACCTCTCGCCGAAGACGTTGCGCCCGGCGCGCTACTACGAAGACGCGCAAGAGAACGAGTGGCACCGCGTGGCCGACGTCAGCTTCCGCAAGAACAAGACCGCGAAGGTGATCAGCACCATCAACGGCCAGCAGTCGACGAGCGAGCTCACCTACGGCAACGACGTGAGCGACGTCGCGGGCGCGGTGTTCCTCATGCGGCAGCTCGACCTGAAGGAGGGCAAGCAGCTGTGCTTCGACGTCTACGGCATTCGGCGCATCTGGCGCGTCTGGGGCAAGGTGCTGCCGAAGGAGCACGTCTCGCTGCCCGTCGGCGAGTTCGAGACCTGGCACCTCGCCGGTGAAGCGGCGCGCCACGACTGGCAAGACGCGCGGCGCGACATTCACGTGTGGATCACCGCCGATGAGCGCCGCCTGCCCATCGCGGCGCTGGGCAGCATCGACCTCGGCGCGGTGCGCGCGACGATGACCAGCTTCAGCCGGCCGGGAGACAAGGCCGCCAAGGCCGAGAACAAGGCCAACCTGAAGTGGTGAGCTGACCCGGGTGGATCGCCGCAGGTCAGACAGGCAACGAACGCTCATGCGCTGGAGCATCTTCGTCCTCGTGCTGCTGTCTGGCTGTGCTTCGGTTCAGCGGCCGCTGTCGGCGAAGCGAGCGGCCGCGGTGGGCTCTCCAGAGGCCGTCGTCAATCACCTCTCGCAGACCGCAGCGTCTGGCGAGCTCTGCGATGCACGGCTCGGCACGCCGCTGTTGGCGAACGAGTCGACCCAACGCGCCGTCGTCGAGGCCTTTGCCGAAGGTGCCATCAGCGAGGCGGTCTTCGAGCGCTGCGCCACGCTCGCCCTCGAGACCCTGCCTGCGGTTCACGCGACGGCGATGATCGATCGACTCGTGTTGCTCTACGAGGCCCTGCTCTCGGACGAAACGCTCGAGCGCGATCACTCGAAGCACGGCAGGCTCAGCGTCGTACACCGCCGGCTGCTCGAACGACCAACCCAGGTGATGCCAACGCAGGGGCTGGTCGAGCCGCGCCTCGCCCGC
>JAEUJR010000504.1 GCA_016793585.1 Archangium sp. | reverse complement strand
GACGATGGGAGACGCTTCACCGAGCGCGCAGCAGCGGTCGATGACCTCCTGACAGCGGCGCTCCATCTCGGCGTTGTCACGTTGCACCGAGGCGAAGTCCAAATCCTCCGCTGACGTGCCCGAGGCGACCGACGACGCGGCGCCACCTCCGAGCCCGATGAGCATCGCGGGGCCGCCGAGCACCACGATGGCCGCCCCCGCGGGAATGGAGCCCTTCTCGACGAGCTGCGGTCTGATGTGCCCGAGCCCGCCGGCGATCATGATCGGCTTGTGGTACCCGCGCAGCTCTTTGCCCGAGGCCGAGGCGATCTCCTGCTCGAAGGTGCGGAACGTTCCGACCAGGGCGGGCCGGCCGAACTCGTTGTTGAACGCGGCGCCGCCGAGCGGGCCGTCGGTCATGATCTCGAGCGCGCTGGCGATGCGTGAGGGCTTGCCGTGATCGACCTCCCACGGACGAACGGCGTCAGGCAGGCGCAGGTTCGAGACCGAGAAGCCGACGAGACCGGCCTTCGGTTTGGAGCCGCGACCGGTGGCGCCTTCGTCACGAATCTCTCCGCCCGAGCCGGTTGCAGCGCCGGGGAAGGGAGAGACCGCCGTGGGGTGATTGTGCGTCTCGACCTTCGCGAGAATCGGCATCGCCTCGACTTCGGTGCGGTACGTGCCGTCGTCGGGGTGCGCGAAGAAGCGGCCCGCGGTGTTGCCTGCGATGACGGCGGCGTTGTCTTTGTACGCACTCAGCACGCCGCCCGGTGACGCTGCGGTGGAGCGTTTGATCAGCTTGAACAACGAATCTTCCGCCTGCACGCCGTCGACGACGAACTCGGCGTTGAAGATCTTGTGGCGGCAGTGCTCGCTGTTGGCCTGCGCGAACATCATCAGCTCGACGTCTGAGGGGTCGCGGCCGAGCTTCGTGAACGCGTCGACGAGGTAGTCGATCTCGTCCTCGGCCAGCGCGAGGCCCATCGACCGGTTGGCCTGCTCGAGCGCGCCGCGGCCGTTCTTCAGCACGGGCACGGTCGCGAGCTTCTTCGGCTCGTGGTGCGAGAACAGCTGGCCCGCTTCGGCGAGGGAGGCCAGCACCGACTCGGTCATGCGGTCGTGCAGGCCGCTGCGCAGCGCCGCTTCGTCGGTCACCTCTCCGACGAGATGCCACGCGGTGCCGCGCTCGATGCGGGTGACGAACGAGAGGCCGCAGTTTCGCGCGATGTCGGTCGCCTTCGACGACCAGGGCGAGACGGTGCCGAGCCGGGGCACGACGAGTCGCAGCGCGCCAGGCCCACCATGCGGCGTCGCCGAGGCACCGAGCAGCTGCTCCAGCCGCAGCCGTTCCTGCTCCGTCGGCGTGCGGTTCAGATCGACGAAGAAGACCGAGGTCGCGGTGCTGTGCGACAGCTTCGGGTTCGAGTCGCGCAGGCGCTTGTGACGGCGCGCCAGGCGGGCAGCGGTGAACGGCGACGGCCCATGCAGCGTGAGCATGCCGCCCTCATAGCGCCAGCTGCCGATGTGGGGTTCGACATTCCTGTGACGACGGCTGTGGCAAGAAGGCGGCATGGTCACCCTGACGTTGTTGATGCTCCTCGGGAGAACCGAGCTGTCGGCGAGCGCCACCGCTGGCGTCACGCTCTCGACGACGGAACCCGCGGGCTCGACCTCGGTCTTCGTTCAGATGTCACCGCAGCTCTCGGTCTCCCTCGACGTCGAGCGAAGCTGGTCGGTCGGCACGCTGCGGGGCCACTGGGTGCCGCTCCTCGGCATGCCGACGCTCACCAACGGGCTCGTGCAAGGCCAGGTCGTGCCTGGCTCCGTGCCCGTCACGCTTCAAGATCTCGCCAGCTTCCTCGAGTTCGAGTCACCGCAGCTCGCCGGCACCGGGCTGACGTTCGCTGCGCGGCTGTACCCATTTCAGGCCAACACCCGATTGGTGTCGTTCGATTGGGCCAACGCGGTGACGCGGGTGCAGGCGCCGGTGTTGTCGTTCGAGCTGCGAGGCGACTCCGTGCAGGCGTGGGTCGCTGGTCGGTTCCCGACCCGAGTGGTCTCGGGGGGCGGGTTCGGTTCTGTCCTCGCGCCGGCGTACCCAGAGGTTCTCGGCGGTGTGGGGTGGGTGAGCGAGCGTGTTCGGCTCGAGGCGAGGGCAGGCCGCACACAGTACGGCCCTCAGCCGCTGATGATGGGGGACTCGCCCCTGCAGTGGGGGTTCCTCGCAGCGGGCCAGGCGGTGTTTCACGTCGGAGATGAAGTGCCTGCGGCGCTCGACCTGGTGACCTACGCGCAGGATCCCACCCGCTTCGCACGCTTCTTCGCTGCACCTGCCGCTCCGCGCGAGCGTGTCGCCTTCACCGTGGCGGTCGAGGTCGGCGCCGGCACCCAATCCGTTTCGCGAGCGGGCCTGCCACCGTCGCAGAGTGAGCTGCTACCCGGGTGGTTCGATCTGCAGGCCCGACTTCGGGTGAACCGCTCCCGCTTCTTCTTCACGGCGCGCGCGCAGTCGACGGCGTTCCTCACCTTCGATCAGGTCTCCCTCGTGAACAGCGTCGTGCCGCCGACGGGCACGTCGACCCCGCTGCTGGCCGGCTTCCTTGGAGCCGATCATTCCTTCGAGCGCACGAAGCTCACGCCTCAGCTCCTGCTCCGCGTGGTGCAGCCTGCGGTAGTTCGTTCCGACTTCGGCGGAAACGCGCCGCCTCCGGGCATGACGTCGTCGCTGCTCGTGTTTCGCGAAGGCGGGGTCATGCAGTTCATCGGTGGAGATCGCACGACGCGACCCACGCTGGGCGCGAAGCTCGCCCTTCGGTGGAACCCGGTGGAGCAGCTCACCGTGCTCGGTGAATTCGACATCGCGCTCGACCTGATGAACGAGGCGCTCACCAACGAGCCAGGTCGGCTGGTGCCAGCGAGCCGCTCGGCGTTGGCGACCACCTCGACGGTCGCGCTGCAGGGCCGCTTCTAGCGGCTCAGTTGATCTCGCCCGAGCACACGTTGTTCGTGCACGTGAGCATCGAGCAGCAGTCGGTCGTCATGCTGCAGCTCTGCCCCTGCACGCGGCACATGTTCGCAGGCGGAGGCGAGCACACCGACGGCCCACCACCCGACGGCGGCCGGCACTCGTTGGTGCAGCACTCCGAGTTCACGCTGCAGCCTTCGCCCGTCGGCCGGCACGCGCGCGCAGCCCAGTACGCCGAGATGTTTCGCGACTGCGCCGACTGGCCGGGCAACCAGTAGCCGACCTCGCTCGGGTCTTCGCCTGGCATCGGGTTCTTCTTGATGGCCGTGACCCAGATCTGCTCGCGGTTGGTGCCCTGCGTACCGGCCTGCGCGTTGCCGTAGTTGCGCCGCGAGAGGAACGCGAGCCAGTAGTACCCGCCCGAGTCGAACGGCGAGAAGCGTGGCTCGAACGACAGGCTCAACCCGCCGTTGGCCTTCGCGAGCTCACGCACGTCGGTGCCGTCACGCCGCATGATGTACAGGTTCGCCGGCTGCGCTGACGAGCGCGCCGAGACGCCTTGCGAGAAGACGATGCGCTGCGAGTCCGGCGTCCACACCGGGTAGGTCGGCGCGCGGTGGTTCGGGTTGCGGTTGGGAATCGCGGGGCTGGTGCCCGACAGCAGCGGCTGCATGGCGCCGAAGGTGTCGGGCGCCGTGACGGGAATCAGCGAGATGGTGCCGTCGGTGTAGTCGACGCCCCAGTCGGCCGCGCCCGAGACGCAGGCGATGGCCGTTCCATCGGGCGCCCAGCTCGGGTGGGTGACGTTGTTGTTCGGCAGGCCGGCGCCGAGCGGCTGCACGAGCGCGCCGGTCATCGTGTTCAGCAACGAGAAGCCGGTGGGCGAGGGGCCGGTGGTGATGATCAACCGGTCTTCGCGCGGGCTCCACGTCGAGAACCACCACTTCTGCTGGCTGGTGCTGAAGAGGCTCGGCGGCGGGTCGCCCGCGAGGTTGGCGGTGAGATCGAACACCGTGCCGAAGTTGTCGCCGCCGCCCATGCGCCCGGCCATGTACCGCCCGCTCGGCGAGACGGTGTGGCAGCCGATGCAGCGCGCGACCTCGCTCCCCGGAACGGGCGGCGGCGTGGGCATGAAGGCGACGCGCGTGTTGGTGCCGTCGTCGATTCGGTACACGCGGCCTTCGTTGACGGCCCAGTAGTAGACGCTGCCCGCCAGCGCGGCCCTCGCGAACTTCACGCGCACCTCGTTCGAGCGGTACGCCGTCTGCGTCGCCGCCACCCACCGGTCGACCGTGATGACGCCCTCGACGTCAGGGTTCGTCTGCGCGAACGCCCGCCAGGCTGCGCTGTCGACGAGCCAGTGGTTGTCGAAACCCGCGCCCGTGTGCACGAAGAACGCGTTCACCTCGATGTTCGGCTTGCTGAGCTTCACGCGGAAGAGATCGCCCGCGACGCCGTTGCTCCACTGCAGATCGGCCGCGAACACGTTCTGCGGCATCACCGCGTGGTCGAGCGGGTAGACGAGGTTCGCCGACTGCGCCGAGTCGAACGGCAGGAGCGTGTTGAAGTTCTGCAGCACCGTGCCGGGCACGCCAGCGCCCGTGACGGTGCGAGTGATCTGAATGGTGACGGTGGCAGTGCCAACGAGCGTGGTGGCCGTGCCCGGCGCGACGACCGACGCCGAGATCGTCGCCACGCCGCCCTGCGCGCCGGTGGCGTTGAACTCGCCGGTGACGCTGTTGATGTCGCCGAACTGCCTCGACATCGTGCTCCAGGTGGGAATGACCCCCGCGGTGCGGAAGGTGCCGTCACGCAGGCGCAGCTTCGCGGTGAACGTCGTCGACATCGCGTTGCCGGGCGTGGTGGTGATGGTGGCCATCGGAGGATCGATCTCGACCGCGACCGCGTCGACCGTCGCCGCGCCTCCACCACTCGCGGCGCCTCCGCCAGTCGCCGAACCGCCAGCCGACGATGATCCTCCGCCGGCAGCGCCGCCCGCCACGCCTGCATCGACGGGGGTCTGAACGAGCCCGGCGCGACATTGGCCCTGAACGCAGACCTGGCCTGAGGAGCAGTCGACCGAGGTGCGGCAGACTTTGCTGGTCGGGCCACACGTGCAGCCAGCGAGGGTGGCGATGAACAGCGCGAGGACTCTGAAGGGCGGGGGCATCACGGTGGGTATCCTCTCGTCATCAGGGCTTCGGCCGCCAGCACCGGTTGGTTCTTCGTTCTCAGGCTTCGAGAAACCGAAGGGAGCACCTGCGCCTCACGTGAAAGCCCCGATGCGCGGTTGGAGCGCAGCGGTCACTTCTGAATGAGCTCGATCTTGTAGCCATCGGGATCCTGCACGAAGGCGATGACGGTGGTGCCGTGCTTCATGGGGCCGGCCTCGCGGGTCACGATGCCTCCGCGCTGCTTGATGTCGGTGCATGCGGCGTACGCGTCACGTACCTCGAGCGCGATGTGGCCGTACCCCGTGCCGAGCTCGTACTTTGGCGTGTCCCAGTTGTGGGTGAGCTCGATGGCGGCCTGCTCGCTCTCGGGGCCGTAGCCGACGAAGGCGAGGGTGAAGCGGCCGTCGGGGTAGTCCTTCTTGCGCAGCAGCTTCATGCCCAGCACGTCGACGTAGAACGCGAGAGACCGGTCGAGATCGCCGACCCGCAACATGGTGTGGAGGATTCGCATGGCAGGGTGTCTAGCAGCCACCGCAGCGTCGAGGTCTCGCTCTGCTGCGAACTCGTCAGGTGCATCATGAGGCGGATGCGTTCGTCCGCGGTGACGTGTCTGAGTGGCCCGGCATCATCGCTGGTGCGCGAGCCGCCCCGCCGCCAGCAGTCGCGGTAGAAGACGGGCTCGAAGTCTGGTTCCCGATAAAGGGGAGAACGCATGGCCGCGAAGAAGGCTCTCGTCGTGCGCGACCGCGAGTACGTGGCGGTGCTCGACGACGTTGCTGCGCTGCTCGTGGCATCGCGAAGCGCTGCTGCACGCACCGTCAATACGCTCATGACGTCCACCTACTGGCTCGTCGGCAGACGAATCGTCGAAGGCGAGCAGGAGGGACGCGGGCGAGCCGGGTACGGCGAGCGGCTCATCGAGCGTCTTGCGGCGGACCTCTCAGCTCGTTTCGGCCGAGGCTTCGGGCACCGCAATCTCGAGCAGATGCGGGCCGTGTTCCTCTCGCGACGGGAGATTGTGCAGACAGCGTCTGCGGAATTGGCGCACGGGAGAAATGCGCAGACGTCGTCTGCGGAATTGGTGGGCGCGGTCGCCAGGGCGCTTCCACTCCCGTGGTCGCACTACGTTCGACTCCTCGCGGTGAAGAACCCGGGTGCACGCGCCTTCTACGAGGCGGAGGCGCTCCGAGGCGGCTGGACCCACCGGCAGCTCGACCGGCAGATTCAGAGCCAGTTCTACGAGCGCACGCTGCTCTCGAAGAACAAGGCCCGCATGCTGGCGAAGGGGCAGGTCGCTGAACCCTCCGACACGGTTTCACCTGACGAGGCCATCAAAGACCCGTTCATTCTCGAGTTCCTCGACCTCAAGGACGAGTACTCCGAGTTCGAGCTCGAGGAGGCGCTCATCAAGCAGCTCGAGACGTTTCTTCTCGAGCTGGGTGGTGCATTCACCTTCGTCGGGCGGCAGCGGCGGCTCCGCGTCGGCGACGAGTGGTATCGGGTCGACCTCGTCTTCTTCCACCGCGAGCTGCGCTGTCTGGTCGTCATCGACCTGAAGCTCGGCAAGTTCACCCACGCCGATGCCGGCCAGATGCACCTGTACCTGAACTACGCGCGAGAGCACTGGATGGTGGCGGGCGAGAACCCACCGGTC
This sequence comes from Archangium sp., assembly GCA_016793585.1. The sequence goes on along the minus strand of JAEUJR010000504.1, from coordinate 1,360 downwards.
GGGCTCATCCTCTGCGCCGAGAAGGACCACGCCGTCGCGAAGTACGCGCTCGATGGCTTGCCGAACAAGGTGATGGCCGCCGAGTACCGAATGCGGCTGCCCGAGGAGGCAACCCTGGTCGAGGCTGTCGAGAAGACGCAGCGCGCGTTGGCGAGCGCGACGAGAAGGCCGCGCTGACGAAGGCCCGCGCTACTTCGAGAGTCGCACGATGAGTCGCTCGGCGAAGTCGATGCTCGCCTCGAGCTGGGCCACGTCCATGTTGCGCCACGAGTCCGACGGGCGGTGGTAGTGCCGCGGCGCTCCGATGACGGGGTCGATGCAGGTGAGCGACATCGCCGGAAAGCCGCGCACCAGAAACGGCAGCACGTCGGTCGCGCCGGTGGGAATCACGTACTTCGTCACGGGCGGCAGCTCGGGCCGGGCCTGGTTCTCGGCGACGACGGCGGCCTCGAGGTGCGCAGGAATCGGCACCGGCCACAGCTCGCCTTCTTCGAGCATGCGCAGCGTTCCGTTCGAGAGCGTGTCGAGGCCCAGCACCGTCGTGTCCTGTGGCGTCCACTCCTTCGTCTTCATCATCTGCTCGGCGAGGCGCAGCGCTCCGCCAGTGCCCGCTTCTTCCGAGCCCGAGATGACGATGACGAACTCGACGTCGTCAGGCAGGCGGCCCTGCAACCGGTGCGCGAGCTCGACCGACGCGGAGCAGCCCGAGAGGTTGTCACACGCGCCGGGCACCACGCGGTTTCGCAGCACGACGTCGACGTTGAAGAGGAACGTGAGCATCGCGGGAATCGTGACCAGCCCACGCAGCCAGCCTGGAGCCGCCCACACGCCCGTCGCGGCGATGACCTCGACGATGGCCAGCACGGCCACGGTGGCGGTCGCGAGCCCAAGCTGCTTCTTGAACCAGCCCAGCCCCGGAGGCGGTTGCTTCGTGGCGACCTTGATCAGCTCGGGCGTGAAGACGAGGCCCGTGTACGCAGCGTCGGCGTGCGCGACGAGCACGAGCCGCTTCTTGCGTTCCCCGCGGGCCGGCAACGTCGCGAGCAGGTTCTGTGAGGTGATGTTGGGGAAGAGGCTGCGCAAGATGAGCCCACGCCGCGTCGACTCGAGCGTGTACGAGACCGCGACGAGCGCGTGCAGGCCGGCACCGACCCACGGCGCTGCGAAGCCGATGCCCGTCGCGAGCGCCGCGAGCCCGAAGTGGAACATGAGCACCGCATAGAGGCTCTGCGACCAGCGGTAGCTGCGCCACTCGAGGTGGTAGCCGAGCCCTGCGAGCTCTTTGCCGAGGTATTCCTGCGCGGCTCGCTCGGTCGGCGTTCCCGTGAGGCGGCGGGGCCCGAGCTCTTCGAGCGTGCGA
>JAEUJR010000436.1 GCA_016793585.1 Archangium sp. | reverse complement strand
GACTACGCGCACAAGAAGACCGACCCGGGTGGGCGGCCCCTCAACATCGTTCACCGTGACATCTCGCCGCAGAACATCCTCGTGAGCTTCGAGGGCGGCGTGAAGGTGGTCGACTTCGGCATCGCGAAGGCCGCCGATCAGGCCACGGTGACGAAGTCGGGCGTGCTCAAGGGCAAGTACTCGTACATGTCGCCCGAGCAGGCGCAGGGCCGGCCCGTCGACGCGCGCACCGACGTCTTCGCGCTCGGCGTGGTGCTGTACGAGCTGCTCACCGGCGCGCGGCTCTTCAAGCGGGCCAACGACATTCAGACGCTGAACGCGGTCACCGAGTGCAAGGTCGAGCCGCCGTCGAACATCGACTCGCGCCTGCCGAAAGACCTCGACGCCATCGTCATGAAGGCGCTCACGAAAGATCGTGAGGCCCGCTACGCCGACGCCCGCGAGATGCAGCAGGCGCTCGAAGACTGGGTGCTCAAGAACAAGCTGCCCTCGGGCGCGGTGCACCTCGCCGCCTTCATGCAGGACATCTACGCCGAGCGGCTCGCGCGAGAGGCAGAAGAGGGGCGGCTGCTCTTCACCGAGTCGAGCGCCGATCTCTCGGCGAGCGAGCAGCTCGAGAAGGCGACGCCGAACCGGCCGACGAAGTCGCTGCGCACGCCGACGATGTCGCGGCAGAGCGTGGGTGGAAAGTCGAACTCCCGCAAAGAGGCGACGCGCGCCGAGGTGGGCCGCTCGGGGCCGATCTCCCGCCCCAACGAGCTGCCGCTGGGCGCCGACGTCAAACCGCCTCCGACCGAGAACAGCCTGCCGACGCAGCAGGGCCGAAGGAGCAACGGGCCGCTCATCGCGCTCGGCGCCGTCGTCGCCATCGCCGTCGGCCTGGGGGCCTTCGTCGCGCTGCGGCCCGCGAAGGCCAACGTGGTCGTCACCTCCGAGCCCCCAGGCGCCACCGTGAAGTTCGACGGCCGCGCCATCGACTGCCGCACGCCGTGCACGCTGCCGACGATGGGTGAAGGCGAGTACGCGCTCGAGCTGACGAAAACCGGCTATCAGCCGCTGACGACGCGGGTGGTGGTGCCCTCGACCGGAGAGCGCACCGTTCCCTTCGCGCTCGACAAGGCGACCGAGACCACCGCGCCGTTGGCGGTGAAGACCCAGGACGTGGCGGTGACGCTCACCACCGAGCCCGCGGGCGCGACCGTGACGATCGATGGCAGCAAGCGCGGGCTCACGCCGCTCACCGTGAAGCTGCCCCCGGGCACCACGCCGGCGCTCACCCTCGAGCTCGAGGGCTACCAGGGGCTCTCGGAGCGCCTCGACGTGCCGGCCGATCAGCCCGAGGTCGCGCGTACGTTCACCCTGAAGGCCGTCGAGAAGGCCGCCGTCGTCGCCAGGAAAGACCCGCCGAAGAAAGACCCCGTGGTGGCCGTGGTGGTGCCGAAGAAGGAGCCCGAGGTGCGCGCGGTCGGCTCGGGCACCGTGCGCTTCATCGTGAACCCCTACGCGACGGTGGAGTGCCCGCCCTACAAGTTCGGTGACACGCCCTTCGGCGACAAGGCGATGGCCGCCGGTGACTACAAGTGCACCTTCACCAACGCCGAGCTCGGCAAGTCGCAGACGAAGGTCGTGCACGTCGAGCCGGGTGAAGTGCTCAAGGTGAAGATCTCGTTCGAGTAGGTGCTACTTCGCCAGCGCGGCGAGGGCGCCGAGCTCGGAGAGCAGGTTGGCCGGCAGGGCGAGGCCGTCGCGCCCGGTGTACGTGAAGTACGTTCGTTCGGTGAGCCGGTCGGCGCACTGGCGGGCGAGCTCGGTCTTCGGGTTCTCGCGAATGCACGACTCGAGGGTGAGCCACTCGAGCCGCCACAGGGCCGGGTCGGTGTTGGCCGCGCTGACGACGCCGAGCAGGTACAGCGCTTCGGGCCGGAAGCTGGCGTTGGGGTCGCGGCGCAGCGCTTCGAGCAGGTACCCCGAGGCGCGCAGATGGCTGATCAGCCGCGCGTCGTCGGCGGTGAGCTGCTTCGCGGCGCCCGTCATCTCGATGAGGGCCTTCGCGCGCGTGACGAGCACCGCGGGAGCGGACTTCGACGCGACGAACTTCTCGGCCTGCCAGGCCTTCGCTTCGACGAGCCAGCGCTCCAGCTGTCGGGTGACGATGCCGGGCAGCGCCTTGCGGGGGCGGTTCTGCTCGAGCAGCGCGATGACGGCGTCGGGGTCGTCTTTGCCCTGCACGGCGACCGAGAGCGCGGTGCGCAGCGCCTGGGTCTGCTCGAAGGCCTCGACGTCGTTCTTCGGCTCGGTGGCGAACAGGCGCTTCCACTCGGCGAGGGCGCGATCGAACTGGCGGGTGGTGGCGTAGAACGACGCGCGCTCCAGCGGCGTGAGGGTGTCGGCGCCCGTCGCTGCGGCGATGTCTTTGGCGGTGGGCTGCCTCAAGTGACACGCGAAGCACAGCGACGAGACCGAGCGCAGCCGCGCGCGGGCGGCTTCGGTGTCTCGGGTCGCGAACTCGCCCTTCGCTTTGGCGATCTCGTTCGAGAAGAGCGAGGCGATGGGGCTCGAGACGCCCGACGAGAAGAAGTGGTCGAGCGGCGCCAGCGTGTCGAGGCTGGCGCGAATCGTCTCGGCGTTGGCCGGGTCGCGAAACGCGGTCGGGCTGGCGAGCAGTGGCTGCAGCGTGACGACGCTCGTCATCGCGGCCTGCATCGAGGGTTTGAGTTGGGGTGGTGGTGGCGCGGCGAGGATCAAGGCAGCGAGGAGCGCGTGCATGACAGACCTCCCTCGGGCGAGAGGACTGCACCCGGCGAGCCAGCCTGCTCAGAGGAGCGCCGCGTTTCGTCGCGCAGCCGATGCGTTTCGCGGCAACCGTTACGTCGACTTTGGGGGCATCGGAATGAAGGCGCTCGTCGAGGCGACGTACTCGGCGTAACCGGGCCGGTGCTTCATGGCTGACTCGAGCATCGCCACGCCCGAGACGCGCACGAGCAGGAAGGTCATGAGGGCTGCAGAGGCAACCGTCCACCAGGCGCCGACGGCGAGGCCGAAGCAGGCGAAGCCCCACCAGACGACCGCGTCACCGAAGTAGTTCGGGTGTCTCGTGTAGCGCCACAGGCCCACGTTCATCACGCGGCCCTTGTTGGCGGTATTGGCTTTGAAGCGCGCGAGCTGCAGGTCTCCGATGGACTCGAAGGCGACGCCGGTGAGGACGAGGAGCGTGCCCACCACGTCGAGCGGGTTCAGTTCTGTACTGCCGCGAATCGCGAATTGAACCGGCAGGGAAATGAACAGCATCAACACGCCCTGCAGGCCGAACACGATGAACAGGGAGCGGAAGGGCCACGCGGCTCCATGCCGGTTGCGCATGGCGGTGTAGCGCGGGTCTTCACCGCGGCCGTGGTTTCGCCAGGTCAGGTAGATGGCGAGGCGCAGGCCCCAGAGCGAGACGAGCGCGCAGACCAGCCAGCCGCGGAGCGAGGGGCCCTCGACGGCGAGCGTCACCCAGCCGATGACGACGAAGCCGAAGCCCCAGAAGAGATCGACGATGCTCGAGTCGCGCAGGCGAAGGGAGAGCAGCCAGAGCAGCACCATGGCGCCCGAGATGACGCCCGAGCTGATGAGGAAGGCGTTCATCCCGTTGCTCGGAGCGGGGCTTCGTCGATGACGGGCTCGGTCTTCGAGAGCCACGCGTCCATGCGCTCCCAGCAGTGCTGGAGCCACTCGAGGCGCGCATCGTCGCTCTTGGGAATCGAGGCGGCGCTCTCACGCCAGAAGCGCAGGTGAATGGTCCGGCCGACGAGGCCGCCGCTCCAGATGTCTTTGAAGGTGGAGAAGCCTTCGAGGCCGGTGTGGCCGACGAAGAGCACGTCGCAGGCGGGGGCGGCGTCGAGGAGCGCGAGCGTGCCGCCGGGGCGGGGGAGCAGCAGGTGTTTGAGGCGGGTGGCGCGCTCGAAGGCGACGGGGTCGTTCTTCAGCCGCTCGAGGGAGCGGGCGCGTTTGGCGGGCGTGAAGCGGGTGCCCTCGGGGTACAGGAGCACGCCCTGGTTCTCGCGCAGGTTCGCTTTGAGGGCGCGCACGGCGTCGATCTCTTTCGACGAATCGGAGCCGTCACGCGAGACGAAGTGGTTGGGCAGCCAGTGGCCGGCGACGTCGAGGCAGGGGTCGACGAGGAGCTCCTTCTTGAGCACGTAGCGCAGCTCGAGCAGGTGGCGGTTGGCGAGGAAGACGCCGGGAATGAGGGTGTCGACGATGCTCGAGTGGCGAATGAGCACGAGCAGCGGGCCCTTGCCGACGAGCGCGTCACTCTCGACCTGGAAGTCGAGGCGGTAGATGGCGCGCACGAAGAAGAAGTGCATCGCGACGTAGCGGCGCTGCACGGGCCAGGTGTGGCGCTCGAGGCGCTCCGCGTTGCCGAGGCAGCGCACCCAGAGGGCGAAGAGCTGGAGCAGGCCGAAGGTCTCGGTGAAGAGGTACGCGAGGAAGAAGGTGATGAGGCGGGTGGTGGCGAGGGAGCGCAGGGTGCCGCGGGCGAGGTCGACGGCGAGGGCGACCAGCGCGAGGAGCGGGAAGAGGGCCAGCGCGAGCACGAAGCCGAAGCACACGGCGGGCACGGTGAGGGCGCGGCGGGCGAGGCGGCGGAGGAGGGGCTCCCGGGTCATCACTGCTCCGTACGGAGCAGGGTGAAGGAAGTTGCAGTGATCCACGCGAGCCAGACCGGGCCGGCAATCGCGAGCAATTTCGCGGCGTCGGCGGAGGCCCACTGGAAGGCGACCGGCACGCTGAGCAGGCCACCGGCGAGGGCGAGCCAGCGGAGCTTGCCGCGCTGCGCGACGAAGGCGGCGAGCAGGCCGATGGCGAGGCAGCCGTTGAAGGTGGCGTCGAGGAGCAGGGTGAAGCGCAGGAAGGCCTGGCCGATGGCGGGCTCGGTGTTGAGCGCGACGAGGGGCGCGGGCGTGCCGGCGGCGTCGAGGAGCGCGCCGAGGCCGATGAAGACGCCGGCGACGATGGCGGCTCCGGTGCGCAGGCGGGCGGCGAACCCGGCCGCGAAGGCCGCGAGCGCGACGAGGCCGAAGGTGAAGGCGAAGGACGAGACGGCGGTGCGAATGGGGTACTGCGCGCAGCTGGCCAGCCAGCCGGGAATGTCGGCGGGCGAGTAGGGCGAGACGAACGGCTGCAACGCGACGACGGCGATGACGTTGAGGAGGACTCCGAGGAGTCCGGCGATGCCGATGGCTCGGGGGCTCCCGGTCATGAGGGCAGGGTACGTCGGCGTCAGGAAACGGCCATGATTTCCTTCCTTGACGGCGCGGGCGGAACTCACGTAGTGAGCCCGCACATCTCGCGGGGTGGAGCAGCCAGGTAGCTCGTCGGGCTCATAACCCGAAGGTCGCAGGTTCAAATCCTGCCCCCGCAACTCTGAAGAACGACGCCGACTTAGCCCACAAGCTAAGTCGGCGTTCCCATTTACGCAGAATGCGATGCGATACGGTTTCAGGCGGCGTGGCAGGCCAGTTCGGCTCGTCTGCCCCCAACGGCTGTGGCTCGGACCTCGCTTATTGCGGGGCGCCCCGTTCGATGGCGTCTAGCAAGGAAATCGCCCGTCGAAACGCTTCATGCAACTCTCCAACCTGCTCCGGGGTGAAGTCGAAGCGAGCCTCATGACTGAGCTGATTTCGAATGGCCCGAAGTCTGTTGAGAGCGATCCGATGCTCTGGTGTCAGTCGACCGCCGAGAGCAACAATTGAGCGAGAGAGTCCCAGATACCGATCATTCGAGCCTTCGACACGCTCGGCCGCCCGCGCTGCAGCAATCTCAAGTGCAGTTCCGAGTGTCATGAGGCTCGAACGCACAAGACCAGCATCCAACGCGCGCTGACTCTCGTGGACGAGATCGGCTTGGGTTGAGCAGGGGGCCGGGGAAACCAGGCCATCCCCATTCGAAGTGGCAGGAGCGAGGCTTGCTGCGACGGTGCCTGACACGAGCTGGCCTGCTCTGAAATTTGGAAATGCACTCTTGATTTCGTCGAGATCCGCAATGATCCGGGAGTGACGGTCCTCGTCATCCTGTTGGTTCAACGCGCGCGCGATGAAGTTCGCGAAGTACGCGACAAAGAAGAAGGCTGAGCCGAAGGACGAGAACGCCTTTCTCCAGTCAATGGGTGTCACTTCCCAATTCGACCAAGCCGCCCAAGCCAGACCGAATGTGAGTGGTAGTGCGGCAGTCTTCACTATCTTCCAGCTAATCGATTTCGCCCGGGCAAACCGGGGGGCGGGCTCGCTCTCATCTGTCCTGGGCGCCATCAGCCCAGTCTAGTGTTGCTTACGCTCGCTATCGCAGCGATTCGAACTGCAGCCTGGCGTTCTGGTTTCTCAGAACACCTCTGCCCACCGCAGAAACACGAAGGCCCGGGTCTCCCACCGTGGGGAGCCCGGGCCTTCTCAGTTCTGTCATGTCGTTCACGCCGCCTGGGGCACGATGGTGGCGACGGGCTTCACGGGCTCCGACTTCTTCTTCACCTTGCGGCTCAGCTTGATACCGAGGGTGGCGAGCACGGCGCGGCCCTGAGCGACGGCGCCCTGCAGGTTGAGGAGCGCGGCGTCGAGGTCGCGCTGGCTCGAGGTGAGGGAGGCCTTCGCCTGGGCGGCGGCGGTCTCGGCGGCGCCGAGGTCGCGGAGCATGTGCGCGAGGCCATCGGCCAGCGGCGGGCCGAAGCCGCTCACCCGGCGCATCTCGGGCTCGAGGCGGCGGGCGAGGCCGGCGTCGTCACCGCGGTCGACGACGGTGAAGTACTCGGCCGAGACGATGCCGCGAATCTCGCAGATGTTGACGCACGCGGCGTTGAGCAGCCGCACGTTCTTGCGGAGCGTCTCGTACGCGTTGGTCGTCTCCTCGGCGATGCGGGCGGCGTTCTGCTTCGCGGTCGCGGCCTTCACCGTGGCCGTCTCGATGGCCTGGAGCCGCTCGTACGCCTCGACGGCGTTGGGCGTGTTGAACCCCGCGAGCGCGGCGGTGACTTCGGCTGACTGACGGCTGCTGCTCTCGAACTTCGTGCTGATGTTCTGAATCGACGACATGGTGTGCCTCTTTCGGGTGTGGAGCGGGTTGATTCCCGCTCACGAGACAGAGGCATTGCCCGCGAAGTGCCACTCGCAAGTGGGCGTGACGTCTGGGAGCGGTTTCGAATCGTCCGGTCTGCGGCACGGGATGAAGTTCATCCGCATGGACTGAAGGCCCGGATGAACTTCATCCGAGCGGTCGGAGGTGCCGGATGAACTTCATCCGAGGCGTCGGAGGTGCCGGATGAACTTCATCCGAGGGGTCGGAGGGTGCGGATGAACTTCATCCGAGGTGTCGGAGGTGCCGGATGAACTTCATCCGAGGGGTAGGAGGCACCGGATGAACTTCATCCGAGGTGTCGGAGGTGCCGGATGAACTTCATCCGAGGTGTCGGAGGTGCCGGATGAACTGCATCCGAGGTGTCAGAGGTGCCGGATGAACTTCATCCGAGGTGTTCGCGGGCGCAAACCACCTGAAGGCGAGAGTTCGATGGAGTAGACCCGGCACCGGGGAGGGGTGCTCATGCCCATCAAGAAGTCGGAACTCTACTCATCACTCTGGAAGAGCTGCGACGAACTGCGCGGGGGCATGGATGCCTCCCAGTACAAGGACTACGTCCTCGTACTCCTGTTCGTGAAGTACGTCTCGGACAAGTGGGCGGGCCAGAAGGACGCCCTGCTCGACGTGCCGAAGGGCGGGAGCTTCGCCGACATGGTCGCACTCAAGGGCGACAAAGAGATCGGCGACAAGATGATGAAGATCGTCGTCAAGCTCGCCGAGGCCAACGGGTTGCGCGGCGTGATCGATGTCGCCGACTGGAACGATGAAGACAAGCTCGGCAAGGGAAAGGAGATGGTCGACCGGCTCTCCAACCTGGTCTCCATCTTCGACACGCCGGCGCTCGACTTCAGGGGAAACCGGGCTGAAGGCGATGACCTGCTCGGCGACGCCTACGAGTACCTGATGCGGCACTTCGCCACTGAATCAGGCAAGAGCAAGGGCCAGTTCTACACCCCGGCTGAGGTGTCGCGGATCATGGCGCAGGTCATCGGCATCGGTGACGCGACGAAGACCAATCAGACCATCTACGACCCCACCTGCGGCTCGGGCTCGTTGCTCCTGAAGGCATGGGACGAGGCGCGAGCCAACGCTGGTCGGGAGCTCGCCTGCTACGGCCAGGAGATGGACAACGCCACCTGGGCGCTCGCCCGGATGAACATGATCCTCCACGACTGTACGACGGCGGAGATCTGGAAGGACAACACGCTCGCCGCACCGCACTTCAAGGACCCCAAGGGAGCGCTCAAGACCTTCGACTACGTGGTCGCCAACCCGCCGTTCTCCAACAAGGCGTGGATGACGGGGCTGCTCCCCGCGGAAGACGAGTTCAATCGCTTCGAGTTCGGAATCCCGCCGAAGAAGAACGGCGACTTCGCCTTCCTGCTGCACGTGCTGACGTCGCTCAAGAGCACCGGCAAGGGGGCCATCATTCTGCCTCACGGAGTGCTGTTCCGAGGCGGGGCAGAAGCGACCATCCGGCGCGAGGTCGTCAAGCGCGGGTACATCAAGGGCATCATCGGCCTGCCCGCGAACCTCTTCTACGGCACCGGCATCCCCGCGTGCATCGTGGTGCTCGACAAGGAGAAC
>JAEUJR010000421.1 GCA_016793585.1 Archangium sp. | reverse complement strand
TCGGTGGCGCTCGGGTCGGTGACGGTCACCGCGGTGTTCAACGGCGTGACGGGTACGACCACGCACACCATCTCGAACGCCTCGCTGGTGAGCCTCGCCATCGCGCCGGCACCGGTGTCGGTCGCGCAGGGAGCCTCGGTCACACTCGTCGCGACGGGCAGCTACTCCGATGGTTCGACGCAGGACCTGACGACGAGCGTGACGTGGAGCTCGTCGGCGACGGGCGTGGCGCAGGTGTCGAACGCGTCGGGCTCGCAGGGTCTTGTGACGGGCGTGTCGCCGGGGAGCACGGTGGTGACGGCGCTGTCAGGGAGCGTCTCGCAGACGGTGAATGTCACCGTCACGCCGTGAGTTGCGAAGGCTGAGCGCGCGGTGCCACGATGAGCCCATGGCGCCGCGCAGGAATGTCAGACCCGTCGGGTATTCAGAGGAGATGACAACTCCCAAAGACGACGTGCCGACGTTGCAGCTCGAGGTGCTGAAGCAGATTCAGGCCGAGCTGGTGAACCTGAGACATGAAGTGACGAACGTGAAGACCGAGGTCACGAGCGTGCGTACCGAGCTCAAGGCCGAGATCGCCGGCGTCAGAACCGAACTCAGAGAAGAAATCTCCGCCCTGAGACGCGACACGCACCAGGGCTTCGTCCGTTTGCGCACCGAACTCGTCGGCCTGCGTGACGACATGGAGGTCGGCTTCACCGCTCTGCGCATTCAGAACGACCGGCGCTTCCTCGACCACGAAGGCCGCCTGCGTGCGCTCGAGAGCGAGCGCTGAGCCTCGAACGTCGAGCGTGGAGCGACGCACAGTGGCACGTCCACGCCGATGAACTGCTCACGACCGGTGACATGCAGCCCGAGCGCGCGGCGAGTTGATTCGACTGCACCTCGAGCTCGAGACCGCCGACGACACGCGACGCCCTGCGATGCTGGAGCGCGCCCGCGAGCTGATTGGCCGCTCCGTCTTTCTCAGCGGGCCGAAGAACGTGCTCGCGACGTTGAGCGCCACCTGGCGACGCGGGTTCCTTCAGTCGGTGCGTGCGCCGAACTGGGAGGGCCTGCGCCTGCTGCTGACGCATCCGTCCGGGGCGTTGCTCGAGGAGCTGGTGCTCGACAACCCACGGCTCGCGATGGACGAACAGCTCGACCTCGTCGCCACAGCACGGCCGCCCTTGCTGCGCATCGTCGTTCGCTCCGATGACAGCGGTACTCAGTTTCACGGGCTCATCGATGTCGGCGGCGTGCTGAGGATTCCGACGCTCGAGGAGGGTTCCTTCGCGGTGTATTCGCTTGAGCTCGGCGGGCGGGGCCCCGCGTTCTCGAACGTGACGCGACTGGAGCTGTCGGTACCGGAGCTGCCGTGGCGGCGCTTCGACACGTGGACCTTCGGCAACCTGCGCGAACTCGAACTGTCGACCATGACGACGACAGGCTGGCGCGACAATCGTGGCTTCTTCGCGATTGGGCACCGGCCGTTCGTGGAACCGGAGTCGGGGGTTCAGCGGCTGGCGGCCGGGAGCGTCACCCCAGCTTTCGAATCGCTCCGACTCGATGGGTTTCTCATCGACCAGACCAGCGCGGTGTTTCTGCTCGCGCTGTCGACGCACACGCCGCTGCGCGTTCTCGATTTGCGTCAGTGTCGGCTTGAGCCCGAGGCCGAGCTGCTCAGCACCCTGAAGTGCTCCGTCCTTCTTCCTTCACCAAAGGAGCCCTGATCACAGCTGCGAGTCCTCGTGTGAAGCAGGAGTGCCGGGGCCGCAATCCAGGCTCGAGATGGTTAGATAGACTATCTAACCATCTGAGGGCTGGAAGGGGCGATGGCCGCAGTCTCTTCGACGCGACGCTTCACATCGAGGACTCAGAGACTCCGAGTGCGCGAACCTCTCGAACGGAGCACGCCGTCGTCGGTCTCGGCCTGTTGAGGCCGTTCCTCGCAACCCGCGTCACTCGAGGCTTCGGAGCACCAGCACCAGACCCGCGCTCATCAAGAGCCTCGACCTCGGACGACGCCAGTGCCCGCCTTCAGCAGAAAGACGACGAGCACTCACGAAGCTCGTTCTTCGTGCCTGCCAGCTCGGCGAGCCCGAACTGCTGCCCCTGCCCCAACAGAGCCCTGATCAGGGCTGCATCGTCGCGAGCTCGCGCATCGCCTTCTCGACATCACCCTGCTGCGGCACCGACGCCGCCTCGAGCGTGTC